>JAISMZ010000021.1 GCA_031276475.1 Coriobacteriales bacterium | reverse complement strand
TGCGTGAGGAAGCGTCAGCCGCTTGCACTGACCTTGTCAGGCCGCAGGATGCGACGCAGCGAACCGAGAGTTTTGCACAGAGCGTCGAGCCGCCTCAGGTCGTTTCCGGGACGCCGGATCGTGTATTGGCTCAAACTGATACCAGCGATTTGCCATCAGGCGACGAACCGCCGCTGCCCGCGCCAGGCACTCGCAGGGTCGTTCTCGGTCTGGCCTTGGTAGGATTGGCGTTGATAGTCGTCTATGTTCTGGATTATTGGACGATTATAGAATTGCCGTTTTAGCAGGTAAAGAGGTAAAAAGATGAGTAGTGGAGAAGAAAAACTGACAGAGGCAGCGCCGCAGCCCACTCCTGCCACGCCGCCGCCCCCCGGTGTTACGCCGCAGGCGGATTCCAAAAATCCGCAGAGCTTTGCCAAGACTGCCGCGAAGGCCGTTGCTGGAGCCGCTGAGTCTGCCGACAAAGCTGTTGTTGAGGTTGCCGCAACGGGTGACACCGCTGACACCACTGCCACCCCCGCCGCGGACGACGCCGCTGACGCCCCTACCAGCAGCGCCGCTGACGCCACGTCCTCATCCATAGCCGCTCCCGCTGCGACCGACAGCTCTGTCCGCGCCGAGAGCGTCGACCCGGAGCGTGCCCGTCGCGCCAGGCGCACGCGGACGGTGTTGCTGAGCACAATCTTCGTTTTGCTGCTGGTGCTTGGCGGCCTGGGTTTTCTTGGCTACAACATGCTTACCGCAGGGGATTACAGCGATTCAAGCCTCGTCGACGACGTGTCGGTTAAATTGGACGAAAGCGATATCGGGGACAATATCAGCAGCAGTGCTGGCCTGCAAACCGCTACCATCCCAAATCTCAAGCAACTGTTCGGTCTCAGTGTGGAGCAGGTGCAGCCACTTTTGTCCAAGGATTTTGTTCTTACCAAGACCGAGGAGACAACGGACGCGACCAACCCCGAGATTCATAGCTTGGCAACCTTCAGCTACTCGCCAAGCAGTGCCGCCGCCAGCAGCTCGTCCCTGTCCGACAGTCCGACGTCGGGCTCCGCCGCTGCCTCCAGCTCCGCTGCTTCCGACTCCGCCACTGCCTCCAGCTCCGCTGCCGCGTCCGGTTCCAATGCGGCTTCCTCAAGCTCCGCGTCAAGCTCCAGCTCCGCATCCCGTTCGAGCTCTGCGACCGCAACGAGCGTCAGACCGCAGGCGCCCACGGTTGGTGCTCCGACCAGCGTCGCCTCGCGGGTTGAAAATCTCTATCTCAGCCTCAATGCCGATGGCAAGGTGATTGAGGTCTACTACGTTGCTTCTCTTGATCTGCTCGGCTATCAGGACAGCGATTTTGCTACACTGGTAGCCCAGGCCGATTCGGTAAACGATGTACTCAGGCAGGCGGGCATAACACCCTCGTCTGATTGGCACTTTGAGGCTCCTCAGGCCGATAAGTATACCCAGTACGTCGACCCCGAGGCTGCGGAGAAGAAGGTCAAGAAACTTACGGCCACCTTCTATGCCGCCACCGACTCTGCCGATACTTTGCCGCAGAACTGGAACCTGACCTTTACCTACGATTACGGCGCGTCAGGAGTAGTGCTTGACGCCGGCGTAGAACCGACCCAACGGATGCTCTACCTGAAGCTGCACTGAGGTGGTATGGACGAAGAGAGAGACATAACAACGCCGCTGTCTGCGCCGGGTCGGTCGCTGTCCGTGCCGGGTCTGCCGCAGTCTGTGCCGGATCCGCTCGCGCCGTCGCCTCCGCCCGTGCCGCCGCCGGGATTGTCTCAGTCGCTGGTGCAGCCCCCGCTGACACCGGTCGTGCCGCCACCACCTTCAACGGGTTTGCCTGCACTGCGGCCGCTGCCCGAAGCGGGCTCGCTCCCGTCGTCCGAAGCACTCCAATCCTCGCCGTCATCCCCCGAGGAGCGCCCCCGCAAAAGTGGCATCCTGCGACTGGTGTTGGAATTCGCCATCGTCCTCTGCATCGCCTTTGGTGTGACCTGGCTGGTGCGTACTTTTGTGATCCAAATATTCGAGGTGCCCTCGGCCTCAATGGAACCAACCATCATGACCGGCGACAAATTCGCGGCAGACATGCTCTTTTTTAAAATCGACGGCGTAAAGCCCGGCGAGATCGTCTGCTTCAACGATAAGATTCAGCCGGGGCGGATTCTCGTCAAGCGGGTGATTGCCGTCGGTGGACAGACGGTAGATCTCCAAAACGGGCGCGTCGTGGTGGACGGTGTCACCCTCTTTGAACCCTACACGCAGCACAAGCTGACCGAACCATTGCCCAGCCAGTACCAGGATATGACCATCACCTACCCCTACACCGTGCCCGAAGGCAGCATCTGGGTAATGGGAGACAATCGCACCAGTTCAGCCGACAGCCGCTACTTTGGTGTCATCCAGGAAAGCGAGGTCTTAGGCCACGCTCTGTTCGTCTTCTGGCCGTTTGAAGACATCGGCATGTTGCAGTAACCGGCTTACCTGTGGATGAGGGCGCCGCGCTCCGTCCGCCGTGACCGTCGTCAATCCCGCTTATGACCGCCTTTGTCGCCCGCTGCGCTCTCGCGCATCATCTGCTCAATGCGACGGTCGGGAATCAGCCAGGGGACCAGGGAAGCGACGCAGCAGGTCAGCGTAGAAAGCGGGATGAAAAATCCCAAGACGACGCCGAGCGCCACCAGTCCTACCGAGATATAGGATTTGCGCGTCTCCACCGCCTGAGCGATTTTGCTCTGGCTGCCATGTTCGCGTACCAGCTCGTGCACCATGCCCCACCAGACGAGGTCGGCGGCCAGCATCACGGCGCCGTAGGTGACCTCCGGAGCGGTTGTGAAGAGGTGGTCACTGACCCAGGCGGTGGTGAAGGGGATCAGCGACAGGAAGAGCAGTAGCAAGACGTTCCACCAAAGCACGCTCCCATTGACCCTGTGGGAGATCTGCAGCAGATGATGATGGTTGTTCCAATAGATGGCCAGGGTCAAAAAACTGATTAAGTATATAACAAATTGATGCCTGAGATCCCAGAGCGCCGCAAAGCTGCCGTCGGCAGGGGAGGTCAACTCCAAGACCAGGATCGTCATGACGATGGCGATGATTGCGTCGGTAAAGGCCTCTATGCGCGATTTAGGCATGGCATACCTCCCGGATTTCGGCGCCGTTTTTATCCACAAGTTAAAACAGGTCAGAGACAATCAACAGCCTCTGACCCGCAAATTAGTTGGTAGCCCGTACGGGATTCGAACCCGTGACCTCCGCCTTGAGAGGGCGGTGTCCTAAACCGCTAGACGAACGGGCCATGCCGGTAAGTGAACCGCGTTTGCCACCTTGCCAGAAATGCTGGCTGGGGTGGAAGGAGTCGAACAAATGCTGCGCTGCGCTTCGCATTTGCCCTGCTCGCTCACTTTGTTCACTCGCGAGCCTCGCTACCGGCGCGCCACTGGCGCCCCGGCTTAACGCTCGGCCCCATGTCTGGCTTCGACTCCTACCTCGGCCAAACCGGTAAGTGAACCGCGTTTGCCACCTTGCCAGAAATGCTGGCTGGGGTGGAAGGAGTCGAACCCTCACTGACAGAACCAGAATCTGCTGTCCTACCATTAGACGACACCCCAGTGCTGTCATTGCTGTGCTGGAACACGGCGCAAGCGTATATCTTAGCGGCCTTGCTCTGTGCCGTCAAATGCTCGTACAGATTACCGCTTGCCATAAACCATTGAATCCGCTAAACTAACCAGTTAGCAGAATATGTTATCCGCCGCAAAGGACGCCAGATGAAGATTAAACCAAGCAGGGCGGCTCTAATCAAGACCACGTCGTTCTCCACAATTATCGGGAGTGTTGCATTGTTGCCCCTGTTAGCCTACGCCGAGGAGGGGGTGATTGAGCAGATCGATGCCGCGTTGAACCCTGATACCGCTGTCTATCTTGCCGTCGGCAGCAGCGCGCTGCTGCTCTGCGCGCTGGCCGCACTGGCGGTGGTTGTCTATCGTTATCGCCACGCAAAGGCGTTGAGATGCACCGATCTTACCTGCACCCAGCACCCGAGCAAGCGGATAAAGACCTCGCGGCGCGAGATCGACCGCCTGCGTTTTAATCCCGACGGTGCCGCCGATTACGAAGATGCTGCCTATTTCAGTTCGATTGAGACACCGGAGGAGTTTCGGGTGGTAGCTTCCTGCAAGACCTCCACCCGTTCTATTGCCGCCCCTGTGCCACCTGCCACCCCGGCCACTGCCCCTGCGTCGCCCGTTGCCACCCCCGCGTCGCCTGCCACCACCCCTGCCAGTCCGCCCCAACGGCTGACCGCGAATTACGGGGTGAATTACGTTGCTTCGCAGCCGGACGAACCAAAGGAGCTGACGCTGGAGGTGATTCAGGACGTGCTGGCACGACTGGAGCAGCGAGACGCCCTTCTTCAGGCCTCACTGGTCTATCGGGGTAGGCATTATAAAAGCGCTGGAGCTGAGAATGACGCCGCGCAGCCAGCTGAACCCGCCATCAAAGAAGTCTATCAGATGCGTCATGCGCGCGTCGTCGCCTCGGAGTTGCGCAAGATCAGTTGAGTGGCGGCAAGAAGCCGGGCTAGCGTGTTCTCGCGCCCCACCAGGGCGATCGACTCAAAAAGCGGCGGGGAGACCATAGCGCCACAGACAGCCACGCGGATCGCCTGAAAGAACAGCTTTGGCTTCATCTCCAAGGCGGCGGCGCCGCCGCGCAGGGCGGCCTCGATGGCCTCGTGGCTCCAATCCAGCTTAGTGTCAGATAAAAGCTCCGTGGCACGCGCCAGAGCGCTTGCGGCCCCATCCGCATACAGGCACTTCTCCACGGATTTCTCTTCCAGCGCAACGCTGGCACCGCTGAACAGGTAGGTCACCAGCGCTGGCACCTCGGCCAGGGTATGCACCCGCTCGGCCACCAGGGGATAGATTGCCTCATGCCAGTCGCGCGCTGCGGCAAGGCGCGCGGCGTCGGTCAGTCCGGCCGCCTCCAACCAGGGCAGCACGGCGTCTATGAAAGCAGCGGCGCCCATCTGCTTGATATAGGTCTGATTCAGCCAGTCCAGCTTCTGATTATCAAAGACAGCGGGGTTGCGCGATATGCGCCGCAGCGAGAAATTGGCGACGAGTTCGGCAGCAGGGATTATCGTGCTTGTGCCGTCCAGCGACCAGCCGAGCAGGCTGAGGTAGTTGAGCAGGGCCTCGGGCAGATAGCCGGCGTCGCGGTAGAGCTCCACGGACGTGGCGCCGTGGCGTTTTGAGAGCCGTTTGCCGTCGCCGCCAAGGATCATTGAGAGGTGGGCGAACTGCGGTATTGGCTGCGCCAGAGCCTCGTAGACGAGTATCTGTTTGGGCGTGTTGGAGAGATGATCGTCGCCACGGATGACATGGGTGATGCCCATCAGCGCGTCGTCCACACAGACCACAAAATTGTAGGTTGGCGTGCCGTCGGAGCGGTAGAGGATGAAATCGTCGAGTTGCTCTATCGGTATGCTGATCTCGCCGTAGACGAGGTCGGAAAAGACGACCGGGCCGCGTTCCAGCGGGATCTTCAGACGCCAGGTATGCGCCTCGCCGGCCTGAACGCGCGCGGCGGCCTCGGCGGCGGGCAAGGCGCGGCAGCGGCGGTCGTAGCCGTAGTTGCGCTGCTGGATTTGTGCCTGGCGGCGTTTGGCGTCCAACTCCTCGGGGCTGCAAAAGCAGGGGTAGACATTGCCCGAAGCGACAAGACGCTCCAGTTGCTCCCGATAGAGGCCAAAGCGCTGGCTTTGCAGGTAGGGGCCGCAGCCGGGCGTTGCCGCGCCGCCGTCAGCATCCGTTGCCGCGCCGCCGCTGGCGTCCGTTGCGCTCGCGCCGCCGCTCGTGTTGCCAGCAGCCCCGCTGTTCGCACCAGCAGCTCCCGCGCTGCGGGTGCTGTTTGCTCCGCTGCCGGCCTCAGGCCCCTCGTCCCAATTCAGCCCCAGCCAGCGCAGCGAGCGAATGATTTGCTCAGTATTCTCCACGCTCGAACGCTCCGGGTCGGTGTCTTCGATGCGCAGGATGAAGCTGCCGCCCTGATGGCGGGCAAAAGCCCAGTTGTAGATGGCCGTGCGAGCGCCGCCGATGTGCAGCTTGCCGGTGGGGGAGGGTGCAAAGCGCACGCGCACCGGCCTTGTTGAATCACTCATCCAGACTCCTTGTCGTCTCCAGGAATGGAGCCCTCAAAAGGTGAGGCGCTCCAGCGCCCGCGGGCGGATGCTCAGGCCCTGCGCGGTGGCTTCGTTCAGATCGTAGTCGGCCAGCAAGGTACCCAGGGTGACGCCGCCTTGAAAGCCGACGATCAGCGGCCGGGTGCCGGCCCGGGTATAAACGCCGGCAAAGCTGCCATGGTAGATGAAAAGCCCGGTTAAGATGTTGAACGGCTCCAGATGGTCCGGATTCAGGCGGTTTTCGCCGCCGCCCGCCGGCGGATAAGGCAGGGGCAGGGTATTGGGCATCGAATACTGCGGGCAGTAGTGCT
>JAISMZ010000101.1 GCA_031276475.1 Coriobacteriales bacterium | reverse complement strand
CGCCCCCGCCCAAACCGTGTCTCCGTCCCCATTGCCGCCGCTGCCCAAAGCCGTCTCCCCGTCCCCGTTTCCGCGCCTGCCTCAGCCCTGCGCCCGGCGCTGCTCCACCAGCTCGGCGGCGGTTTCGCGGAGCTTGAACTTCTGCACCTTCTTGGAGGTCGTCTCGGGGTACTCATCCACAAAGAAAACGTACTTGGGCACCTTAAAGCGCGCCATCTGCTTTATCGCGTGTTCGCGGATGCCCTCCTCGCTGAGCTCAAAGCCCTCGCGCTGCTTGATAAAGGCCACAACAATCTCGCCCAGGCGCTCGTCGGGCGCGCCCACCACCTGGGCGTCAAGCACGCCGGGCACGGTGAGCAGGAAGTTTTCTATCTCCAGTGGATAGACGTTCTCGCCGCCGCGGATGATCATGTCCTTTATCCGCCCGGTGACCTTGTAATAACCGTCCTCGTCATAGGAGCCCAAATCGCCGGAATGGAGAAAGCCGTCGGCGTCGATGGCCGCGGCCGTCGCCTCGGGCATCTTGTAGTAGCCCTTCATCACGTTGTAGCCCTTGCAGCACAGCTCGCCGATCTCGCCCGGCCCGCAGATATGGCCGTCTTCGGGGTCTATCACGCGCACCTCCACCGGCGCGTGCGGCCGCCCGATGGTGTAACACTTCTGCTCCACCGTGTCGCGCTCGCAGTGGGTCTGGATGAAGACCGGCGAGGTCTCGGTCAGGCCGTAGCAGTTGGTGATGCCGTGCATGTTCATCCGCTCCATCGCCTCACGCGTGACCTCGGCGGGCACGGCGGCGCCGGCGATGATTCCGGTGCGCAGGCTGGTCAGGTCAAACTGCTCAAACATCGGGTGATTCAGCTCGGCGATGTACATCGTCGGCACGCCGTAGACCGCCGTTGCCCGCTCCTTGTGGATGGCCTGCAAGACCTTCAGCGCGTCGAACTCCTCCACAACTACCATCGTGGCGCGATGGGTGAGCACCGCCATTACGCCCAACACGCAGCCAAAACAGTGAAAGAAGGGCACCGGCAGGCAGACCCGGTCGGCGGCGGTGAGCATCTCGTTCTCGCCAATGTAAAAGCCGTTGTTCAAAATGTTGCGGTGGGTTAACATCACGCCTTTGGGAAAGCCGGTGGTGCCGGAGGTGTACTGCATGTTCACAACGTCGGTATTGGAGAAGGTCGCGCGCGCCTCGGCCAGGCGGGCGTCGTCGATGTGCTGGCCGAGCAGGATCAGCTCCGGCACCGAGTAGAAACCGCGGTGCTTCTCGGGCCCCATGAAGACGAGGTTCTTCAGAAAGGGGTACTCGGCGGTGCTCAGGTGGCCGCGCTCGCAGCGCCGGGCCTCGGGGATCAGCTCGCGGATGATGCGCACGTAGTCCACGTCGCGCCAGGCGTCGATGATGCAGAGCGTGCTCATGTCGCTTTGTTTGAGGACGTAGTCCAGCTCGTGGGATTTGTAGGCGGGGTTCATGGTTACCAGCACGATGCCAACCTTGGCGGTGGCAAACATGAAGGTCAGCCAGTCGGGGATGTTGCGGGCCCAGACGCCCAGGTGATCGCCCGGCTTCATGCCGATGGCCAGAAGTCCCTTGGCCAGATTGTCGGTGCGCGCGTCAAAGTCGGCGTAGGTCCAGCGCAGGTCGCGGTCGGGGTAGACGATGAACTCGTGGTTGGGCTCTATCGCCACCTGCGCGCGAAAGTAGTCGCCGATTGTCAGCTCGGAGTGCAGCGGGTAGTCGGGCGAGCCGGGAACCGCCGCGGGGGCGTCTGGCGTTGGGGCCGGCGCGGTGGCGGTGGCCTGCGCGGCGGTGACGGCCTGCGCGGCGGGGCTGGCGGGGGCTGTGGCTTTATCACTCATCGGGGGCTCCTTAGGCGGGGGTGTAGACGCAGGCGACAAAGCTTGCTGGCTGGCCGTCATGCGAGCGCACCTGGTGCGGGACAATGGAATCGTAGTAGATGCTGTCGCCGGGCTGAAGCACGTAGACTTCCCTGCCGTACTCAATCTCCAGCGGGCCTTCCAAGGCATAGAGCCACTCCTCGCCCTCGTGGGCGCTGAGCTCGTGGATTTTTTCTGCGGAGGGCTCCAGCGTGATGTAGAACGGCTCCATGTGGCGGGCGGCCTTACCCTCGGCCAGGGCGTTAAAGATAAGCTCGCCGGCGTCGCTGTGGGTCTCCAGGCCTTTCAGGCGTGTGCTGTTGCGGTAATCATCTGCGCGGGTCAGCTTGGGGCCGATGTTCTCGTCGTCGTCCAGCAGTGTGCCCAGCCGCACGCCCAGGGCCCGCGTGACCTTTATCAGCGGCGCCAGCGAGGGGGCGAGCTGTCCTGCCTCCAGGTCGTTAATCACCTTTACGTCGCAGCCGCAGCGCTCGGCCAGGTCCTCGGGCGCGAGCAGCAGGGCCTCGCGCAGCTCCGTCAGTTTGCGACCGAGGCTGGTGGGGGCGGCGGCGCTGGCCGCAGCGGGCGTGCTCGCGGCCGGGGCGGCGGCGGCCTCGCTCGGGGCGGCGGCGATGGCGGCAGGAGCCGGTGTCGGATCCGCAGCGGTCGCCGTGGCCGCCGCCTCAATCTCGCTGATGGTACCGTTCTCACTCATGGTGCGTTCCTTTCCTCCATAGTTCCCTGTACTGCTCCTTAAACCGTTATCACCCGCAAAAACAAAACCCCCGCGGCGCTCGCCGCAGGGGTCTGGAGTCTGAAGGTTGTCCTTCGCTCTACGTCCGCTGTCCGGCTGCACGCCCGAAGTTCCTGCTGCTAAGCAGCAGGCCGCTAAGGCCGAGCAGGTTCAGCTGTGCAAAGCGCAAAGTCATGTAACGGTTCCTTCCAAAATAGCTACCGCAACAGGATGATGCAGCGCGACGGATTTGTCAAGTGGCAATTTTCCCGCCGGCACCGCTGGCCGGCGCGCCTGCCGCTCGCGAGCAGCTCAGGGGCGACAGGCTCAGGCCTTCCTGCCGCGCATCCTCAGCCCTGCCAGCAGCACTACGGGAGCCGCCGACAAAAAGGCCAGGATCAGCACAGCCAGCAAGGTGTCGCTGTGCCCTGTTGCGGGGATGGCGGAGGATGGCTGGGCTTTGTCCTGGTTGGCCGCAACTGGCTGAAGAGAAGTGCCGGGAGGTGTCCCGGTGACAACCGGCTTATCGCCTTTGTCCCCCGTGCCTTGATCAGGGATCTTTTCCCATTGGGCTGTGAGGGAAAGCGACGAGAGCACCGGGTCATCAAAGTCCCAAAAGACGGTGTTGCCTTGTTCGGTAAACCCATAAGCCCAGCCTAAAAAGCGGTAGCCGTCCTTTTTTGGATCCTCCGGCCGCACCAGGCGCGAGCCCCGGGCGACGGTGGCGGTAATGACGGTGCCGTCACCGGCGTCAAAGGAGGCCTGCAAGGTTTCAGGGGTGCCTGAGGTCAGCGCAAGCGTGACATTCATGTCGTAGCTGCTGAAGCGGTAACCAACGTCATAGGTGTAGGTGATGGTGTCGGTGGTGGCGTCATCCAGGACTACCAGGCCTGTCTCAGGGCTGAAGCTGCCACCAAAGACCGAGGTGACGTTTTTAAGGTTTTCTTGCCCGACGACCTCTGCCAGATCGACATAGCGGCCGGTGCTGTCATTGGCGGGATAGACCGTGGCAGAAGAGGTTTGGTCGGAATAAGTCACGACCCATAAGGAGTCGAGCTCCAAGTTGTGGGAAAGATCGAGGGTGGTGAGGTGGTTGAAGTCACAAGAGATCTCAATCAGCTCCGGGTTGTGTGACACATCGAGCTCGGTCAGTTCGTTGCCATAGCATGATATGCTGTATAGCTCGAGATTATGGGGCAGGTCGAGCTCGGTAAGCTCATTGTTGTTCACAGACAGATTGCCTAATTTCGGATTCCCCGAAACGTCAATTGATGTCAGTTTTCCTCCTGAACAATCAAGGGACTCAAGCAATGGATTGCCCGTCACGTCAACTGATGATAGCTCCGGGTTGCCCTCGGCGTATAGCAGCATAAGCTCGGGGTTATACGAGGTGTCAATCTCGGTGATATAGTTATCTGAGCAGGACAGGTACCAGAGGTTGGGGAAGTACTCGATGCCGGTCAGGTCGCATACCCCCACAAGATCTACGTTCACATGGGTAACAGCTTCGGCCTCCGCAGAGGTAAGCACACCGTCCTCGCCCCAGTCCTGCTCACCAATCCAGTAGCGAAAGTCCGGATCTGGAAAGGTCGATGCGTCGATTGGCACATCACCTGGAGCCAAAGGGACAAGGCCGGACTGCTGGGGCTCATCGGCAAGGGCGAGGGGCAGGGCGGGAAGCGCAAGGGCGAGAAAGAGGACGGTTGCTGTCAGGGCAATAAGCTTTTTCTTTATCCAGTCCATCTCAATACACCTCACCTATCTTTGACTCGGCATGTGCGGCGGTTGTGTCTGACACCGAGTTGGCATCACCCAAGATATAGCCTTGGGCGATATAGGGCCTGGCACCAGTCAGGTGGGAGTCAAGGGCGAAATAGCCATCCGAGTTGTCACCCACCAGCAAAAGGACAGAAGCGTTCTTGCCACAAAGCGACGCGCCGCACAAGGCGTCAGGAAACTTCGCTCCGGTGGTCAAGGTGACGTTTCCCAGGCCAAGGCCTCTGCTTTGTGACCAGGTGGCTATCAGGCTTGAGGTCTCATAGCGATGAGCCCCGCCAAGCCGTGTGTAGGTGTAGGCAGATGTCCCGAGTTGTGTTTTTACCGCCTCGCTTACGCGATCTGTGCCCCCTAAAAAGACGACGCTGGTAAAAGAGCCGCCCTTGATGGTATCTATGGTCTGTTGGGAAAGCAGGCCGCTTTCATCTGCCATGAAGATGGGGCTTTTGGAAGTATAGGAGTACGGCCCTGCGGACAAGGCATCGGCAAACTCCACACCGGAGGCTATGATGGCGGTGGTGGAGTAGCTTTGGCGGTTGGAGCTGTATATCTCACAGGCCGTGGCATAGCGGTCAGAGCCACCGTAGCGCGATACGTTTGCAGCACCGACGATGCCTGCGATGTCTTCTTGCGCCCTGGCCGAGACCGAGGCCGTGTCACCGACGATGATCACCTTTTGCACCCCCAGGCGCTGCATCTCGCGCCTGGTCTCTGGGGCAAGTGATCTCGCGGGGTCGGTGGAGGTCAAAAGCACCGGCGCGTCATAGATGCCGGCAAGCGCGGAGGCACAAAGGGCATCGGGGTACTTATCCGCTGAAGCGACGATGGCGGTTTGGGCCACAGAGGCCCTTCTGGCAGAGATCAGCTCCATTGTGGAGTAGCGGTTTGGGCCTCCCAGACGGACGAAGCTCGGGGTCATCAGCATGCTTAAGGCCGCGCCTACGTCCAGGCGCCCCCAGCCGCTGTCGTTGTCTTTGCCTTTGGCATAGATATCAACAGCCGAGCGGTAAAGCAGGTCTTCTACCTGATCTGCCGTCAGGTTTGGGCGATAGGAAAACAGCAATGCGGCCGCGCCGGCCACCATTGGGGAGGCCATGGAGGTGCCTTGGAGTTCTTGGTATGTCCGGTTTCCGGGGGCATAGGTCGACCGTATCCTTTCCCCCGGAGCAGATATGTCCTTTTCGCTGCCGAAGTTTGAAAAAGAATATGCTCTGGCATCCCCGTTGGAGTTCAAGGCAATGACCGACACGCACTCGCTGTGGTCCGACGGGTAGTGTGGGTTGGACGATTTTTCGTTCCCGGCAGAGCAGACCACCAGGATGCCTTTTGCGCGGGCTGCCTTTATGGCAGCATGCGTACTTGCATCTGGCGAACCCAAATGACCCAGACTCATATTTATCACCCGAAGGTTTGGCAGATTCAGATCCACAACGTAGTTTATCGCCTCGGCAATGTCGCTGGAAGGCGCCTTGCTGCTTCCGTTCGCATTACGCTTAAAGACGTTGATCGGGATCACCTTGGCATTGTGCGAGACCCCCGTTATCCCCTTGCCATTGTTGGCCACTGCCGAGATAATGCCGGTTACATGGGTGCCATGCGCAGGGTTATCAGTTGTTCCAAGAGTAGAGCTCTTATCGCCGGAAAAATCGCGCGAGCGACCCATGTCCAGATTGGCCTGCAGATCCTCGTGAGTGCTGACAACCCCAGTATCGATCACCGCGACATAGGTCTCCTGGAAGCTGGCGTGGTACTGCCAGGCGGCAAGCGCGTTGACCAGAGAAGGCCAGCGGCTGCCTTCGGCAGAAAGTTGCGGGTCATTGGGGAAGTACTCCGGTTGGGGCGGGGCATCGTCGGTGGGGTAATATATGCCGTTCACCTCAGCCCAGTCGATGTCGGGATGGGCGAAGGCCTCCTGCAAAGCCTCAGCAACCGTGTATCCCTTTGAGACTTCCACCACGAAGCAGTCCTGGCCAGTGATGTCGTCTTCAGTTATCTCCTTGGGCTCCAAAAGGCCTTCTATCGCATCCAGACTCCCAAGCGCCGCATATGCTACCTCTACAGAAATACCCAGCTTGAAAACGATCAGGATCTCCCCTTCGACATACTCGTCACCCGGCTGCGGCAGCCGGAGATTTTGTGGCCAGCGGATTGTGCCGTCTTCAAGTAAGACGACCTCATCGGGGTCATACACACCCATCTCCTCGACCTCTTGGGCAAAGGCCGGATGCATAGGCAGGGCTAAGACCAGAGCAATAAAGACGACGAAGAACCGGTAAAACCAAGGGCGCGCTGGCGGATTCATCAAAAGCCCCTTTCGAATACCGCATGCTCCGTATTTGCCTGATACGGTGCTTTCGCTTGCCGGCTACCGTAGCACAGACCAGAAAAGCTGTCAAGCGGGCGGGGAAGGCAACGGTTTTCCCGTTTTTTTGTAACTCGCTAGGATGTCTAATCCCAAGCCAAGCTTAGTTTTTTTTCATTGCTCGCACAGTCTGCCAGATAGAGATTGATCAGACTTTGATAAGGTATTCCCACCTCGGCTGCCTGCTGCTTAAAGTAGTCGATTGAATACTCGTCGATGCGAATGGTAATCTGTTTTTTTAATCGCTTGGCATAGGGATTGGTCTTTGCATCCCGAAAATCGTATTCCGCTCTCATCTCTTCACCAGCTTCAAACGATATGCGGTGCTTGGCGATATTCGCCAGCGCTTTTTGGTCGTCCCATTCAAAACGTAATTCTCTCATAGTTATATTATAACTACATCTACAGCGTAGTCAAGGGAGGAACAAGGGAGACGTAAAACAGAGCCAGACAAAATGGCGCGAAGGGTGTATACTGCTGCTAATGACAGTTGGCGGCGGCATATGTCGTTATACGAGGGATAGTTGCGATGAACAGTTACTTTATCGAGTTCAAGTGGGACGACGAGGGCGGTGTCTGGTATGCCGTGAACGACGAGATTCCGTTGGCGCTGGAATCCGGATCACTTGATGTCTTGATGGAACGCGTTAAACTGGCTGTGCCGGAGATTCTCGATTTAAACGAGCG
>JAISMZ010000278.1 GCA_031276475.1 Coriobacteriales bacterium | reverse complement strand
AAGAAGCCGCAGGCACATCCGACACTCCCGCAGACAAACGCCCGGCGCTTCTCAGCACCGCCGCCGAGAAGGCCATCGAGCAGATACACGACCGCAACTACGCCGCAGAAGCCCCCAAGAGCCTCCCCGTATACGCCGTAGGCATCGGATTTCTCGGCAAGAGCGCCGCGGTGCGCGCAGAGGCGCTGTAGGGCGATTTGCATGAGGCAATGAAGACCAGGGATTTACCATTTAGAGCGGTTGAGGGTTTCTGAAATCCCTGGTCTCTCCAAGTCTCAGCGCGTTTTCGCAGGTAGATTGGAGCGGGTGACGGGAATCGAACCCGCGAATACAAGCTTGGGAAGCTTGGGCCTTACCGCTTGGCGACACCCGCTCATGTAAGCGTCTAAAGACGTGGAGAAGATTGTAGCATAAGCCTGCCGTGCTCACCACAGATCAGTAAGCGCGTCACGAATCTGGTCGGCCAGGCCCGCCTTGCTCACGGTAAGAAGAACGTCACCGGGATGCAGCACGGTGTCGCCATTGACGATCTCCAGGCTTGACCCCTCGCCCACGGCGACTAAAAGACTGTCTCGGGGCAGCGCGCCGGCGATATCGGCAACGCGCTTGCCCTGCTCAGCCGCACCGACCAGAGCGCGCGGGATGGGCACCTCGGTTATCTCCAAATCACCTTGAGACAGCGACATCACGGCGTGCACGGCACCCTGAGTGGTCTCCATCTCTATCAGGCGGGCGATGACGGTTGTGGATGAGACCGTCTCGATGCCCAGGCGCCTGAATATCCGCTCGTTTTTGGGATTATTCACGCGAGCGATGGTGCGCGAGATGTTGTGAGCCACTGCGGCCAACTCACAGGAAACCAGATTGACGTCGTCGGCGCCGGTGGTGGCTACAAAGATGTCGGCATGTGCGGCCCCGGCATCAACAAGGGAGGCAGGGTCGCAGCCGTCGCCGAGGATCAGCAGCACCCGCTGGGGCAGCTTGTCGGCCAGGCGTTGGAGCTTTCTGCGGTCGATCTCGATGATCGCAACCTGGTGCCCGCCACTGGTCAGATGGCTGGCCAGGTACTCGCCTATCTTGCCACCGCCGTTGATGATTATCTGCATGATCAGCCTCGCATATAAACGGTAAATTGGCTGATGCGGTCTTTGTGAATGGCCGCCAGAACCACGTCACCAGGGTAGAGGGTGCTGTCTGCGTTGGGCAGCGAACTGAGCGAGGCATCCTTGCGCTCAAAAGCAATGATCCGCGCCTCGTGATCGCGTTCCAACTCACCAACCTGAATGCTTTCGGCACCGCTGGAATCGAGGCTTAGCGCAAAGCGGAGTATCTCGTAGTTACCAAAGGTGTCCACATGACCCCCATGCTCGGCAACTATTTTGGCATACATCTCCTCGGCGACCAGAGTCGTGCCGCTGGCGTAGTCCAGGCCCAGCTGCAGATAGGCACTCTCGCGATCGGGGTTGTAGAGGCGGGCGAGAACGTGCGGCACCTCATAGAGCTTGCGGGCCACTTCTGCAATCATGATATTAGAGTTGTCGGAGTCGGTGACCGCGGCTAAAACGTCGCATTCAACGATGCCGGCTTCCTTTAGCGTCTCCTCGTCAAACCCCACGCCGATGACGGTGCGACCCTCAAAACTGCGCCCCAGCTCCGCAAATGACGCCGCATCGGTGTCCACAACCACAACGTCATGGTCATCTTGGGAGAAGAGTAACGCCAGCCTGGAACCGACCCTGCCGCAACCGACAATGATGATATTCATGCGCGCACTAGCTGTTTCGGATCATCTCAAAGACCAGCTCGCTGGCCGCCTGAATCTTCTCCTCATCGAGAATATCCAAAGTGTCGGCTCTGTTGCGCCAGGCAACCGGCACGATGCCGTCCAAGCCGATCAGCGAGATCGCCCTGGCCCCAAGGCCCAGCGCGGCGGCGGCGTCGGTCTGATAACTGGCAAACTTGGTCTGATCCAGACGGATGGCCGCCGACTGACTGGCAGCTGCGGCAAGATTTTGCAGACGATGGTCGGTTTTACGGGGCCGAAAGATTCCCTCGCTCAGTGTGAAGCAGAGATCGCCGGCGCCCACGGAATCGAGGTTGATGATCATCGCATGGCGCAGCTCGCTGGAATGGGCCGCCAGAAGCGCCTTGATGCCAGCGTTCTCGGCCTCCTGAGAGCCCAAGGCGACCAGCCAGACTTCGTGGTCTATTATCTCGGCGCTGAACGTGGCCACAGACTCGAGGTTTTGTTGATGGGAATCGCCGCCAAATGCGCCGCCCTTCCAGTCGTCATCGTCCTCAGAGAAGTTGTCCCAGGAACCAATCTTGCCGCCGGCCTTGCGGGCGTCAAAGTCATCCTCCACACCTAACCAGGTCGTTGGCAGATCATCCAACTCCTCGCGCCGCCGGCGCCCGGACAGGCGATCCCCCAGGCTGCCAAAGAACGAACGCGCCCGCGAATCCGGCACGGTGGTTATCTGTGGACTGGGAGCGTAAGAGCCCTCGCCGCCAGCGCCGTGGGCAAGAGCGGAGTCATCTGCGTCGTCAACATAGATGCTCTCTTCGCCGCCGTGGTAATCCAGCAATTCTTCGCCGACGGGCGCAAAAGCCCCCGTCGCTCCGAGCGGCGCGAAGGAACCGGTGCGACTGACTCGAGAATCTTCTGTTGCAAGATAATCCTGCTGTGGAGCAAACTCTTTCTCCAAGGTTGGCTGCTGTGCCGGTATGGCCGACGACTCGCTGGAAAACAGACTGGGGATGTTGGCCAGCTGCGGCGAGCTCGTGCGGTGCTCGGTGTCGTCGGTGATCAGCGGCAGTTGGGCCTGCAGCGCAGCAAGCGGCTCCAGCTGGGGGGCGGGCTCTGGTTGCTGCTGGGGCGCGGGCTGCGGCTGGAAGGCGGGCTCTGGTTGCGGCTGGGAGGCGGGTTGCGGCGCGGGCTGCGGCTGCTGCTGAGGCGCGGGTTGTGGTTGCTGCGGGGATTGCGGTTGTTGCGAGGTGGACGCTGCCGCAGCGGATTTGCTGGCCGTCGCAGGAAGAGTTGTGGAGGCAGACGAGGCGGGAGCAATGATCGGGACTATCGCCGGTTCGCTGGCGCCGTCGTGGCTGACGACAGAAAACGCTGAGTTATCCAAGCCGCTGAGATCGGCGCTGATGGTTGGCCGGTCGCTGGCCGAGGCGGCTTGCGCAGGGGCGGGAGCGGCCGTGGGCGCGGATCTGGCTTGTGGCGCGGCCGCAGGCGTAGCTGGCGGGGCGGCTGCGGCTGTGGCGGGAGCGTCGGCAGAGGCGGCAGGGGCAGTGGCTGTGGTGGCAGTGGCAGTTTGTGGAGTGGCCGCAGTCGCAGCAGAAGCGGGAGTAGCCGCAGCTGCGGTAGCCGCGTCCTTCTCCACAGCGTCCTTTTTACCGGCAGATTGATTAGCACTTTCGCGCAGGGCCTCGCGCAGCAGAGCGTTTTTTTCCTCGCTTTTTTGCTGGGCGGCATCCCTGGTCAGACTGCTGGGTATCACCGTGTCAATGCCCAACGGCACGTCGGCAAACTGCGAGCGGGCAATCGGGCGCGGATCGCGAACGGCTCCGCGGCGTGTCGCCTCCCTCTCGGCGGCCTTCTTCTTGGCGGAGAGGAACCAGTCCGGCACGTCGCTGGCGTCCGCCTTGCGCTCCTTGTTGGGCGCGTCTTGCGTTTGCACCTCGTCTGCCGGCGCGTCGCCACGTGGGGCGCGAACGCGAATGGCGTCGTCGGGAACGCGCAGTCCGGGAGCGTAGTGGCGCTCCGATTCTGCCAGTTGCGAAAGACTGTCGCCCGCCGCAACAACGGGGTGCGCCGCGACCGCAGGCCGCAACGCCGACGAAACGACGGCCTGTTCGCCCACCTCCGCAAACTCACGGGTGGCCTGAGCACTGTCTCTGTTGGCCGGTTGATCGGCCGTTGCGCCACCTGCCGCTGCTGCCGCTGCTGCCGCGCCACCTGCCGCTGCTGCCGTCACGCCACCTGCCGCCGCCTCTGCGGCCGCGCTGTCTGCGTGAGCCGCAGCGACCGAGCGGCGCGCCCTTGCACCCGTTGCCGGCTCACCCGCGCGAGACCTGCCCGAACTGCGTGAGCGCAGGCGAGAGAGACTAAAACGGCCGCGAACATCGTGCGCCTGAGCGGCTGCGTCGTCGTCCGCGTTGCCTCGTGCACTGGAGGCGGCGTCGCCTCGCGTAGTGCCAGGCGCACCATCGCGTGCGTCACGTCTGCCGGCGGCGTTCACCGCATCAGTCGCGCCCGAGGAGTAGGTAGAGCGGCGCACCGTGGTTTCTCCCCCACCGCCAAGCAGCCGCTCGGCAACGCCAAACAACGCCGCGACGCCGGAGGCGTTGGAGTTAGCCCCGGCACCGTAGGGCATGAAGCTGTTAACTACCTGCAACAAGGCCGCGATAACCGTCGCTATACCAGCGATCAGGGCGAGCACGCCGAATATCTGCCGGACGATTCCCGGAATTGGCAAAACGCCTATCAGGATAGCAACAAAGACCACCGCAACGGCAATTCGCATAACTGTTCGCACTATAATATGATATCCTGCTACTGCCTTAATCCCCTGCAACTGGGTGCGCCCGGCATCGTAGTGAGCGACGACGACGATCTTGCGCCGACGGTCGTAATCGCCAAGCGGCACATAGCGGGCGAGGATGTTTTGGCTGGCGCCGCGCCCGGCAAGATTAAACAGCGGGTTTTTATCGAGCAGATCGGTGACCAACATCGCGAGGGCAACAAGCGCGATGATCAGCGCCAGCACCCCCAGGCCTGGCACAAAGAAGAACAAAGCAGCAGCCAGAGCGGCAATCAGATAGTACAGGGCTCGCACCCAGTTGCCTGCAGTGGGGCTGTTGAACTCCTCCGAGACCGCCTCCAAGCCAAGGCCCCTAAAGCGTTCCTGGATGATTTTTGAGGCTTCGTGCTCGCCGTCGGATGCGGCGGGACGCGGCCCGACCTTCTCGACAATTTCTGCTGCATAACTTACGAGCTGGCTCATAATGGGCTCCCATGGCAGTTGTTTGCCTCTATTGTAACCTAATTTGGAGGACTGGGGTGGCGTCGATATCTGGGAATCGCGAAGCCTGAGGGGGCATCTATTAGTGGTTGTGCATCAGATTCCGAGTCAATTTGCCCATGTAACAGACGGGGAACACAGAAGGATGATCCTTTCGTGTTCCCCTGGAGTTGGATCTGCCAATCTACTCCTTGTTTGGAGAATGACAGCGTTGCCGACGACGAGCGGCGGCAACGGCAAGCAGCGCGGAGCCGGTGACGAGCAGCAGGGTGGCAAACGAGACGATTGCGGCAGCGTCATCACCGGTCTGGGGTGCCTTGCCGGCGGAGCCGCCACCGTTGCCGCCGCCACCGTTGCCGCCGTTGCCGCCGTCGCCTTCGATGGTAAGCGTCAGGGGGCCGGCGGAGCCGTCGGTGAACTCGGCGTAGAAGTCGTAGCTGCCGGGACTGAGCGTATTTAAGTAGTCCTCGGAGAGCGTGAGTATCGTGGAGCCGGAGGTGACGGTGTAGCCGGATGTAGAAACAACGTGGTCATCGAGCACCAGGCGCACGAACTTCTCCCTGTCTGCGTCTACGCGCACACGGGCCACGCCGCTGCCGTCCCAGGTGACAAAGGCGTCAAGCACGGGGTAGTCGTAGCGCAGTGCCGCCAGGGCCGTATTGATGGCGGCAGTGGCAGCGCTCAGCTGCTCTGGAGTAGCATCCGCGGCGGCATCTATCGCCTTAGCCACGGCGATGGCCGCTTGCAGCGCATCCCAGCTGGCCTCGGTCTGGCAGGTGCGTTCTACCGCCTCGGC
>JAISMZ010000258.1 GCA_031276475.1 Coriobacteriales bacterium | reverse complement strand
TGCACTGATGAGCTATGTTCCTTACCACCAAGACGGTACGATCACCGTATTGGCAGGCCCGTGTTCTATCGAGGATGCCGAGCAGATGGAGGAGGTCGCGGCGACGGTCGCTGGCCTGGGCCTGCATTGGCTGCGTGGCGGTGCCTTTAAGCCGCGCTCCAGCCCCTATTCCTTTCAGGGGCTCGGTGAACGTGGCCTGGAGCTGATCCGCGATGCCGCCGCCCGCCACGGCCTGAAGACGCTGACCGAGGTGGTGGACGCCCAACATATCGAGCTGGTGATGAGCTACGCCGACGCCTTGCAGATCGGTACCCGCAACATGGCCAACTACGAGCTCTTAAAGGCCATCGGTTCGGCCACGGCAGAAAACCACAAACCGATCCTCTTTAAGCGCGGCATGGCGGCGACCATCGACGAGTGGCTGACGGCGGTTGAGTACCTGACCCAGGGCGGCAACCCGAACATCATGCTCTGCGAGCGCGGCATCCGCAGCTTTGAGACCGCCACGCGCTTCACGCTGGATATCGCCGCGGTGCCGGTGATCCACAAGCGCTCGCTGCTGCCGATCTGCGTTGATGTTTCGCATCCGGCGGGGCATGTCGATCTGGTGCCATCGCTGGCCCGCGCGGCGATTGCCGCCGGCTGTGACGCCTTGATGATTGAGATTCATCCCAATCCCAAGCAGGCCAAATCCGACGGCCCGCAGCAGCTGACGATGCCGGAGTTCACCGAGCTGATGAAGGATCTGCACGCGGTGGCCGCTGCCGTTGGCAAGGTTTTGGTTTAGGGCCGGCCTTGCTCGATCTGACCTCTTTGAACCCCGAGCAGCGTGCGGCTGTAGAAAACACCGAAGGCCCACTGCTGCTGTTGGCCGGCGCTGGCACGGGCAAGACCCGGGCGCTGACCTTTCGCATCGCCCATATGGTGGCCGACCGCAACGTCTCGCCCTATCAGATACTGGCTCTGACCTTTACCAACAAGGCTGCGGCTGAGATGCGCGCTCGACTGGCACAGCTTTTGGAGGAGAGCGGCGGTCTGCGCGGCATGTGGGTCGCCACCTTTCACGCGATGTGCGTGCGGATGCTGCGCGCCGACGCGGAGCTTTTAGGCTACACGCGCAACTTCTCGATATACGACGACGACGACTCCAAACGCTTGATGAAGGAGGTCTTTGCCACACTCGGGCTGAGCGAGAAGCAGCTTTCGCCAGCCAGCGTGCGCGAACGCATCTCCAAGGCGAAAAACGAGCTTCTCAGCGCCGAGTTGTTCTCCGATGTGGCCTCCAGCTATCCCGAACGGCTCACGGCTCGGGCCTACAGCGCCTACCAGGAGCGCCTGCGCCAGGCCGACGCGATGGATTTTGACGACCTGCTGGTTAACTGTTTTCGCCTGCTTAACGAGCATCCGCAGGTGCTCGCGGCCTACCAGGAGCGCTTTCGCTACCTTTTGGTGGACGAGTACCAGGACACCAACCACGCCCAATACCGCATCGCCGCGCTGCTGGCCGAGAAGTATCGCAACATCATGGTGGTTGGCGACGACGACCAGTCAATCTACTCCTGGCGCGGTGCCGACATCCGTAACATCCTTGAGTTTGAGCGCGACTACCCCGAGGCCCGCGTCTTAAAACTGGAACAGAACTACCGTTCCAGCTCGACCATCCTCTCGGCCGCCAACGCCGTCATCGCCAACAACTCCCAGCGCAAGCACAAGCAGCTCTTCACCCAGCGCGACGACGGCGAAAGGATCGCCCTCTACCAGGCCAGCGACGAGCGCGACGAGGGCCGCTGGATCGCCGGCGAGATTGAGCGCCTGCATCGCGGCGGCCGCGCCTATCGCGATTTTGCGGTCTTCTACCGGACCAACGCCCAGTCCCGGGTGCTTGAGGACATGCTGCTGCGCGCCGGCGTGCCCTATCGGATCATCGGCGGCACGCGCTTTTTTGACCGCGCCGAGATCCGCGACGTGATGGCCTACCTTAAGCTGCTGGTCAACCCCGCCGACGACATCGCCTGCAAGCGGATCATCAACACACCGCGCAGAGGCATTGGCAAGACCTCCATCGAGCGGATTGAGGATCTGCAGCGCCACTCGCAGTGCCCCTTCTTTGCAGCCTGCGAGTTGATGCTGGCCGAGGACGGTATCTCTGCCGCCACCAAAAAATCTCTGGCCGACTTCGTGCGACTGATCCGCGAGGCACAGCGCTATGAAGGCACACTGCGGGCACTTGTGGAGAATATCGTGGAGGCAAGCGGGCTTCTAACCGCCCTCGAAAACGAGCGCACCGATGAGGCTGCCACCCGCGCCGAGAACATCCGCGAGTTCTTTGGGGTGGCCGAGGAGTTTGATTTCAGTCACCGTGAGGCGGATGAGGTGCTTGTGGATGCTGGGACAATGGGGACGGTACGAATCGTCCCATTTTCGAGCACCGCACCCGACTCTCTACCACCCTCAGAAAATGGGACGATTCGTACCGTCCCCATTGTCCCACCTGCTGACGCGCCAGCCCCGCAGCTGATCCGCTTCATGGAATGGCTGGCTTTGCGAAGCGACCTCGACACTCTCGTAGAAAGCGACTCCTATGTCACCCTGATGACCGTTCATTCGGCCAAGGGCCTTGAGTTTCCCGTGGTCTTCATCGCCGGTTTGGAAGAGAGCATTTTTCCACACTACTCCGCAAGCGCGCAGCACCGCAACCTCGAGGAGGAACGGCGGCTGGCCTATGTGGCCATCACCCGCGCCCGTGAGCTGCTCTATCTGGCGCACACGCAGATCCGCTCGCTGTACGGCAAGACGAACAACAACCCACGCTCGCGCTTTGTTGCTGAGATACCTGCCGAGCTGCTCAGTCTGAGTGGCATCGGTTCTACGAGCTATCTTGGCTTTGGTACCGAGAAGCGTGGCTCCAGGAGAGGTATACTGGGTTCTGGCACCGGCACGGGCCGCATGGGCGTAAGTCTGCCGGCAGCTGACGACACCGACGGCGGGCATGTCTTTGGTGCTTCTGCGGGATCGGCGTGCTCTGCCGTCAGCGAAACTGTTCCGGAGGCCAGCGAATTATTCTCTATTGGAGATGATGTCGTGCATAAGATATTTGGTCCAGGCATAGTTGAATTTGTTGAAGACGATGCGGTAACTATTCGCTTTGCCAAAAGCGGACAGACAAAGAAGCTTTTGGCCGGTCTGGCGCCGATAGTCCGTCTGAAGCAGTGACCCGGCAGGAGAGTGCAGATGCAGCAGGATTATCAACAGCAGGGTAGCCAACTGCAGCCCAGCTCGCAGCCGCAGCCCGGCTCGCAGCCGCAGCCGCAGCCCGGCTCGCAGGCCGGCCCGCAATCGTGGCCGCCCCAGCCACCTGGCCCACAGCCCCAGCCGCCGCCCCAGTCGTGGCCACCGTCGACCGGCTCGCAGCCGCCGCCCCAGTCGTGGCCG
Source organism: Coriobacteriales bacterium (assembly GCA_031276475.1). Lineage (GTDB taxonomy): Bacteria > Actinomycetota > Coriobacteriia > Coriobacteriales > UBA8131 > JAISMZ01. The sequence goes on along the minus strand of JAISMZ010000258.1, from coordinate 5,292 downwards.
CCGCAGTCGCCTGGTCCACACCTCCCGCCGCAGTCGTGGTCGCCGCAACCCGGCCCCCAGTCGTCCCAGCCGTCCTTATCCAGGGCAGGCTTAAAGCGCACCATCAACAAAGTCTGCCTGGTCTACGGTGGCTTCATGGTGGCAATCATCGTGTTCTCGGCACTGGTAGCCTTCACGGCAGTTCTTATCGCCGCTCCCGCAATCAGCTTTGAGCAGTCCATCAGGGACGGTGCCACCCCTTTTGACGCACTGGCGAACAGCCCCGATTTTGAGCGGATAACCAGCGATGCGATCAGCAGTTCCGCCACCCTGGCCCAGCTGCTGGCCGTCCTCCTTGGCACCCTGCTCTTCTTCATCCTCCGCGGTAAACGCCTGCTGACCAGCGACCTTACAACGCGCCAACAGAGCCCCCGAGCAACAACCCTGCTGGCCCTGTTCGGCCTTGCCCTCGGCGTGCAGTTTCTGATGATGATCATCAATGCGGCCTTCACGCCGGTGTTGGAACAGGCCGACCTCTCGTTGACCGAGGCCATGGAGGAAGGTATCAGCAGCTTCATGCTCGACCCCATCGGGCTGCTCTACGTCGTCCTCCTCGGCCCGCTTTGCGAGGAGATCGTCTTTCGTGGCGCGATTCTCAGGGCGCTGGAGCCTTACGGTGCCAACTTTGCCATCGTCGCCTCATCCATCCTCTTTGGCCTCTAACATATTATCTTATATCAGGCAGTTTTTGCGTTTTTGCTCGGATTGGTGCTGGCCTATACGGCGGGCCGCTTCTCGCTCAAATGGGCGCTGCTGCTCCACGTTGCAAACAACGCCCTGGCGATGTCAGAAATGCTCTTCTCGCCGCTGGTCGGCGTGGAGCTCTATTCGCTGGTGCTGGTCGCCCTCTTCTTTGCGGGCTTTGTCTTCTCAATCATCTATCTGATTTTCAAGCGGCGCACTCTGGTGGCCCAAAAAGTGGCCGGCGCGCCGCTGGTTGCCCACCCTTTCCGGCTGTTCTTCACGCGGCCGGTATTTCTGATCGAGCTGATTGTGATCCTCGCCCTGGGCCTTGCCACCCTCGGCATGCTCGGATAACTGTGGAGAAGGACGGCGCGCTAAGACGATGATGGTACTGACGCTGAACAAGGTGGCCAAGTCCCTGGGCTCGCGGTTGCTTTTTGCCAACGTCAACGTGACCATTAACAACGGCGACCGCGTGGCCCTGGTGGGGGCCAACGGCGCAGGTAAAACCACGCTTTTGAACATCATCGCCGGGCGAGCCACAGCTGACGAGGGCCAGGTCGTCCTCCCCAGGGAGGTAAGCGTCGGCTACCTGTTGCAGGACTCGGCGCAGCCGGCCTGTGCCACCCCCGTCCTGCAAAAGGTCTGCGAGGGTGCTGGCGATCTGCTGGCGATGCAGGCGCAGCTGCGGGAGCTGGAGTTGCGCATTGCCGCCACGAGCGAGGCTGCGTCAGCCGCCGCGGCTGCGGCCGCGAGTGGGAGTGCGCCGGCTGATGCGCCCGCAGCCACAGGCAAGGGCGCAGCGGCGGACACAGCCGCTGCCGTGCCCGCAACCGCGCAGGCCAGCGCCGAGCACGAGCGCCTGCTTGCCCACTACGGCCGCGCCAGCGACGCCTTTGCCCTGGCCGGCGGCTACGAGCTGGAATCCCAGGCCCGGGCAATCCTTTTTGGCCTCGGCTTTGGCGAGGACGACATGCAGCGGCCGGTGGAGGAGTTCAGCGGCGGCTGGCAGATGCGTATCGCCCTGGCCGGCCTGCTTATCTCGCGCCCCGACCTGCTGCTTTTGGACGAGCCGACCAATCACCTCGACCTGGAGAGCGTGCGCTGGCTGGAGGCTTTCCTGCGCAGCTACGCCGGTGCGGTGATCGTCGTCAGCCACGACCGGGCCTTCATGGACGGCATGGTCAGCGTCGTATTGGACATCGAGAACGGCACAATCAGCCGCTACGTGGGCAGCTATTCGCGTTTTGTCCTGCAGCGCGAGCAGAACCTGCAACGCCAGCGCCAGGCCTGGGAGGCGCAACAGGAAGAGATCGCCAGCATGGAGGCCTTCATCAAGCGCTTTCGCTACAAGGCGTCCAAGGCCCGCCAGGTACAGGACAGGGTAAAAAAGCTGGAGAAGATGGAGCGCCTGGCACCGCCTGCCGAGGCCCGCAAGGTGACCTTTCGCTTTCCTCAGCCACCACGCACCGGCGAGCAGGTGTTGTCCCTGCAAGGCGTTACCAAGGCCTATGGAGACAACATCGTCTACGGTGGAGCCGCCGCCGGCATAAATCTGACGCTTTACCGTGGCGACAAGGTGGCCCTGGTCGGCCCCAACGGTGCCGGTAAATCCACCCTGTTAAAGATCATCGCCGGCGTGTTGGCGCCGGACAGCGGCAGTCGCGAGCTGGGCGTACACGTGAGCAGCGATTATTTTGCCCAGCATCAATCGGAAAGCCTTAAGGCCGAGCGCAGCGTGATTCAAGAGATTGAGGCCGTTGCCGCGGGCTGGACGACCTCTGAGGTACGCGGCCTGCTGGGCGCCTTTCTCTTCAGTGGCGACGATGTGCATAAAAAGGTCAAGGTTTTAAGCGGAGGCGAGCGCAGCCGTCTGGCGCTGGCCCGAATGCTGGTCACGCCGGTGCCCCTGCTCTGTCTGGACGAGCCGACCAACCATCTGGATATCGCCTCGGCGGACATCCTCGAGGCGGCGCTGAAGGCCTTCAGCGGCACGCTTGTGCTGATAACCCACGACCGGCACCTGATCCGCGCCGTGGCCAACCGGATAATCGAGGTCCGCGACGGGCAGCTGCACGACTTTGCGGGCAGTTACGATTACTATCTGGAGAAGACCGCAGCGGCCGAGGCAGCCGCGAGCGGCGATGGCGCGCTCGCTCAGACGGCGGCGACGGCTGCTAAAACGGGCGGAGCGGCCGCGCCGGGGACGGCTGGTGGGGCCGCGGATGGGGGTTTAAGTGCGGCCGGGGCCGCGAGCGGCGGCAGTGCTGCCAGCGACACGACGGGCGCGGGGGCGGGCGGTGCGCCCTTCTCCCCGAATACACAGAAACGACCGCCGGCGGGCTACAAGACCAGGGAGCAGCGACGCGCCGAGGCCGAGGCCCGCAATCGGACGCACCGGCGCCTGGCCGATGAGCGGGCGCGGTTGAAGGTCGTTGACGCCGAACTGTTGACAGCTGAGCCTCGTCGTGAAGAACTCGTTGCGGCGATGGCCGATGAAAAGCTCTACAATGATAAGCAGGCGTTTAATGACACCTTGACGGAATACCAGAAGCTGGTGCAGCGAATCGCGCGTCTGGAAGAGGAGTGGTACAGCCTCTCTGCGCATATCGAGGCCGTGCTGGCAGAAGAGGAGCGCGTGGAGCGTGAGCGGTAATATCTTGGGCATCCCGATTTTTTCGATCATCTCGATCGTCTGTTTTATCCCTGCGATCGTGATTCACGAGGTGGCGCATGGCTTTGTGGCTAACAAGCTGGGCGACCCTACGGCGCGTTCGCAGGGGCGGATCACCTTGAACCCGCTGAAGCATGTTGACCCTTTTGGCACGGTCTTTTTGCCGCTGATGCTGATGATTGCCGGTGGCCCGGTGTTTGGTTACGCCAAGCCGGTGCCCTATAACCCCCGCTACTTTAAGGATATCCGTAAGGGCGAGTTGATGACCGGCCTGGCCGGGCCGGCTGCCAACCTGGTGATGGGGCTGATTGGCGCTGCCGTTGGCTTTATGGCTGTGATCGCCTATCCTATGGCTCCCGAGGTGCTCACCTGGGTTCGCTACATCTGCTTTGTGTTCACGATGATTAACTTCTGCCTGATGTTCTTCAACCTGCTGCCGATTCCGCCGCTGGACGGCTCGAGCGTCATCGCGCTCTTCTTAAACGACAAGCAGCTCTATCAGTACTACCGCATCCAGCGTTACGCCCTGCCGGTGCTGATGGTTCTGCTGATAATTGTGCCCTACGTTTTGCATATCTCGCCGATAGGCATCTACATCGACGCCACCGCCGGCAACCTCACGCGGCTGCTTTTTGGCACCTGAGAGTACGCGCTTTTGGTAGAATGATCTTTTGCGCATGCCTGTGGCCTGCATGGTGGCTCGCGTCTATTGCAGGCGCCCGCGGCGGCGAGTACCCGCAGCAGACCTGATGCAGACCCGAGCAGCGCCGAGAGGAGAGGCTTTATCGTGACGAGAAAAGTGTTGTTGACGGGGGACCGTCCGACCGGCCAGCTGCATCTGGGCCACTACGTCGGCTCGCTTAAAAACCGCCTGGCATTGCAGGAATCCGGCGAGTACGACTGCTATCTGCTGATCGCCGACGTCCAGGCGCTGACCGATAACTTCTCCGATCCTCAAAAAGTGCGCGATAACGTCTTGCAGGTGGCGCTGGATTATCTGGCCTGCGGGCTCGACCCCGTCCGAACCACCATCGCCATCCAGTCGCTGGTACCCGCCCTCGCGGAGCTGACGATCTACTATCTGAACCTCGTCTCCCTGGCCCGCCTGGAGCGCAACCCCACGGTCAAGTCCGAGATCGCCGAGAAGCAGTTCGGCGGCGGCGTGCCGGCCGGTTTTGTCTGCTACCCGGTCTCACAGGCCGCCGACATCACCTTCTGTAAGGCCAACGTGGTGCCGGTGGGCGTAGACCAGCTGCCGATGATCGAGCAGACCCGCGAGATCGTCCGCAGCTTTAACGCCACCTACGGCGATGTCCTGGTTGAGCCGGAGGCGCTGATCCCCTCCGATCGGCAGTCCCAGCGCCTGCCGGGCATCGATGGGCTGCAATCCAAGATGTCCAAGTCGCTGGGCAACGCTATCTATTTGGCTGACGACGAGAAGACCCTGCGCGCCAAGATCCGGCAGATGTATACCGACCCTGAGCATCTGCGCGTGGCCGACCCCGGCCACGTTGAGGGCAATGTGGTCTTTTTCTATCTGGATGTCTTTGGCTCCGACGCGGCTGCCATCGCCGAGATGAAGGAGCACTACCAGCGCGGCGGCCTGGGCGACGTGAAGGTCAAGGACTATCTGTTTGAGCTGCTCAACACCGAGCTTGAGCCGATCCGCCAGCGTCGGGCCGAATACGCCCGCGACCCGGGAGCCGTCTATCAGATACTGCGCGAGGGAACCGAGAAGGCCAACGAAGCTGCCGCCCAGACGATGGCCGAGGTGCGCGCCGCGATGAGGATTGACTACTTTGGCTGAGCGGGCGGCAGAGCGGGCTGCGGGCCGGGCGATGAGCCGAGTTGCGGGCTGGCCGGCGGACTGGGCCGCGGGCTGGGCTGCGGGCCGG
>JAISMZ010000211.1 GCA_031276475.1 Coriobacteriales bacterium | reverse complement strand
CGTCAAAGCGCTGCAGCCGCTGGGAATGGTCGGTTTTGAGGATTGGCTGCGCAGCCTGGCGCGGATACTCGGTCAGGAGGTGGCGGCAGAGCACTATCTGTGCGAGCAGCGGGAGAAGTACCTGCCGCGCATCGAGGCTCTGAGGGAGCATCTGCGCGGCAGGCGGGCCGTGGTGGGTATGGGTCCCAGCTATGCCTTTAACTTCACCCGGGTTCTGGGTGAATTAGGTGTGGAGGTGGACCGGACGTTTGCCTGGCACCTCGACCCTCTCTACGACCATGGGCAAAAGCCGGAGTCCATCGCCTGGCTCGCAAAGCACCGCCCCCACCAGGAGGTGCGCGTCAGCGACCTGCAATACCACGAACTGGTGCATGAGCTGCGGCGCGTGCGTCCCGATATCTATTTCTTTCGCCACCCAACCAATGCCGGGATTATCCAAAAACTCGGTATCCCGGCATTTTCGGTAATCAGTGAAGGTTGCGCCTTTGGCTATCGCGGGCTCTGGGAGTTTGGCCAGGCGATCTCCGATACCCTCGCCAATCGCAACTTTGAGCGCCGACTGGCGGCCAAAACGCGGCTACCCTTTACCTCTGCCTGGCTTGAGGGTCCCCAGGCGGTAGTCCTGGATGAGGATCCTTTCTTAAAACCTGAACTTCTGGAGGCGGTCTGAGCGATGAGCGAGTACATCGAAAAACCCCACTTCGTCTGCGCGCTGGGCGCCTTTATGACGGCGCTTGCTATTGAGGGGGTGGTGCCGATACTTCATGCCGGCCCGGGCTGTGCTCAAAAGCTCGACGGAACCCTCGGCAACCTCAATGGCTGCCAGGGTTCGGGACACAACAACGCCCATCTGCTACCTTCAACCAATATCGGCGAGAACGAGGTGATTTTTGGCGGCAATGACCAGCTGCGCCAGACCATCACCAGTGCGCTGGAAATCTACGACGCCGATCTGTTTGTCGTCTTCTCCGGTTGTTCCAGCGAGATAGTCGGCGATGACATTGCCGAGGTGGTCTCCGGTTTTTCGGCAGCCGCCAAGCCGGTGCTGTATGTTCAAGCCGCCGGATTTAAGGGTAACAATATCTGCGGCCATGAGCTTTTCTGGGAGGCGTTGATTGAGCAGTACCTGCAAGATGGGCGGCGCACGGGGCAAAAGGGCGCTGTGGGCGCGGTGGCGGGCGGCGGGGTGGTGGCGGGCGGCGGGGTGGCGGCGGGCGCCAGTGCGGGCGCGGCGGCGGGCGGTGCGGCACCCCTGGTCAACGTCTTTGCCTCACTGCCCTACCAAAACCCCTTTTGGCTCGGCGATCTTGAGGCAATCGGAGGGCTGTTGAGCGAACTGGGCCTGCGGCCGAACCTGATCTACGGGCCGGGCCGGGGCCTTCAGGCCCTCGCGTGCATCCCCGAAGCGGAGCTTAACCTGCTCATCTCGCCCTGGGTCGGACTGGACACGGTGCGGCGCCTGGAGTCAGCCTTCGGCACACCCTGGCTGCATCTTCCCGTACTGCCAATGGGGCCAAGCGCGACGGCGGCATTTTTACGACTGACCGCTGACGCCGCAGGAGTAAGCGCCGAGCACGCAGAAGCGGTCATCGCCCGCCATGAAAACGTCTATTATTACTATATTCAGCGGGCTGCAGACGAGCTGACCAAGACCCGTCTGCTGCCGGCACGCGTACTCGTTGCCGCCGACAGCCTCTACGCGCTGGCGCTCAGCCGTTTTCTGGTAAACGATATGGGCATCATCCCGCAGATGCTTATCGTCACCGATGACGTACCAGAAGAACATCAGGGGGCCGTTGAGTCCCTGCTGCGCGACCTGGACGGCGATTTTGACTTTCCGGTTGCTTTTGCCCGAGGCAGTGGCGAAGTCCACGACCTGGTGCTCGCCGAAGGCTTTGAACAGCGCCCCTATCTTTTGGGCAGTGGCTGGGAGCGCAGCCTGGCCACAAAGCTGAACACCCTGTTGCTGCCGGTGGCGACCCCGCTTCTGGAAAGCATGGTGCTGAACCGCAGCTACGTGGGCTATGCCGGTGCCCTTACCTTGCTCGAAGACCTCTGCTCACCCAATCTCGGACGCTTTCAGTAGACGCAGGCTAAGCACAAGCCGAAAAAGGAGAATAACATGGCTTATGTATCAACAAAGCTCTATATCGACCAGGCCGCAGTGGCTGTGCGCGTTGAGCTGTTCTTTCCCACCGACCTGCCAGAGATCGGAACTGATATCCGCGGCGTAATAACTTTGCTGCATGGTGCCTCCAACAGCAACCTGGAGTGGGTCAATCTGACATCCGCCTACCGCTACGCCTCAGACAAAGGCTACATCCTGGTTATTCCCGAGGCGCAGAACTCGTTTTACCACGACATGGTCTACGGGGCGCCGTTTTACACGATACTGACGCGCTGGCTTCCTGAACAACTCGACCGCATCTTCAAGATACCCAGTGACCCCGCCCTGAACTACATCGCCGGCCTCTCGATGGGCGGTTATGGGGCGATGCGTATCGGATTGGCGAATCCTCAGCGTTACCGCGCCATCGGAGCCTTTTCCGCTCCTTTGGAAGCCCATGCGTTGGCAAAGGACTACCCCCCGGAAACGCCGCTGAATTACCTGACCGTGCCGGCGTTTGGGACAGACCGGCAGGTGCCGCCCGAAGCCGACCCGCTCCTGCTGGCCGAGCAGGTCGCGCTGTTGCCGGCCGAGCAGCGCCCACGGCTCTTTACCAGCTGTGGGCTTGAGGACAGTGAGCCTTATCTGATATTGGAGCAAAACCGCCACTTTGCCGAGCATCTCAAGCAGCTGCCGCTGGATTTTCGTTATCTGGAATGGACGGGCACCCATGAGTGGTATTTTTGGGATCGCAGCCTGGCGGAATTTATCGGCTTCATAGAAGATGACGATTATGCCCGGCTGATCCAGGCCCACTGGGACACGCCGGGGCGCTTGCACTGATGGAGCAATGAGTAAGGAGCGCAAAACACAGGATACGCTGGGCAAGGGGCTATGGTAACGCGAGAGGGGCGCGGGGCGACGGTACATGCGGGGTGACGGGGTGAGCGACGATACGCGCCGGGCAGGGCCGCAAGCGAGGTGGCAAAGCGCTGCGTGGGCGAAGGGTGCTGACAACGCGAGAAGGGCGGGCCGCTACGGATTGCGGCCCGCCCTTCTCCGCGAAAAAGGGAGGAGAGATTGTCACGGCCCGAACTGAGACAAAACGGGCCGCAACACGTTATGGCGCTTGAGGCACAACCGTGCTGTCATCTGTCGTCGAGCTTGTTGCACGGTCTACATTACCGACAGGCGATAGAGCTGCTGTGGAGGCAACGACGCCGGCGTCAGCCGTCGCTGTGTCAAAGACCGCCCGAAAGGCCTGGTCGAGGTCGGCGATCAGGTCGCGCGGATCCTCCAGACCCAGCGAAAGACGGATGGTCTCAGGCGGCAACCCGGAGGCTCGCTGTTCTTCCAAAGTCAGCTCGGAATGGGTGGTCTTGGCGTTGTTCACGATCAGTGAGCGGGCGTCGCCGACGTTTACCTGGTAGCTGAATAAGCGGGTAGAATCGATGAAGCGCTCCTGCTGCTCAAGCGTACCCTTAAAGCCGAAGGCGAAGATGGCACCCGGGCCGCGCGGCGCGTATCGAGCCGCCAGATCGTGGTTGGGGCTATCTGGCAACTCAGCGTAATCGATCCAGGCGACATGCTCGCTTTGTTGGAGGTAGGCGATCACCGCGCGGACGTTGGCCAGTTGCTTCTCGATGCGCTCGCTGAGCGTCTCCAGGCCGAGCAGAGCCAGATAGGCGTTAAAGGGGCTGAGCGTTGCGCCCAGATAATTCAGCAGGGACAGCCGCACGCGCGCCGTAAAGGGCGTCTCGGGAAAGACCTCCAGAAAGCTGCGGTGGCGCTCATCGCGGTCGCGCAGCGTGAAAGCCTTGTCGGTGAACTGCGCGAAACGTCCGCTGCCATAATTGAACTTACCCGATTCCAGGATAAGGCCGGCAACGATGTTGCCGTGACCGGAAAGGCCCTTGGTGGCCGAGTAGACCACGACATCGGCACCATGCTTGAATGGCTGGATCAGATAGGGGGTGGCAAAGGTGTTGTCGACAATCAGGGGCAGGCCGTTGTCGTGAGCCAGCTGAGCAAAGGCCTCGATATCGGCAACGTAGCCCTTGGGATTGGCGATGCTTTCGATGAAGACGGCCTTGGTAGCAGATCCGATAAGCGCCTGGAACGCTCGCGGATCGAGACTTGTGGCAATATCAACCGTTATACCGTAGCGCGGCAGAATCGACTTGAAAAGATCGTAGCTGCCACCGTAAAGATACGGTGAGGCGACGATGCGCTCGCCGGAATCGGCCAGATTGAGGACGCTGTAGCTGACGGCCGCCATACCACTGGCCAGGGCAACCGCAGCGCTCGCGCCGTCTAACTCGGCAACCCGTCGCTCAAAAACATCTATCGTGGGATTGCCCACGCGGGAGTAGAGAAAGCCAAGCTCCTCCTGGCGAAAGAGTCGCTCGCCGCGGGCCGTGTCGCCCATCTCGAAGGATGTAGTCTGATAGATCGGCACGCTGAAGGCATTATTGTGCTCGGTTGGATTATAGGCACCGCGCACCTTCAGCGTGTCAAAACGATAGTCAGACGCGCGGTCACCCGCTTCTACAAGGCTCATCTGGGGCCTCTGTTGTTGTTGTCTGTCGCCACTAT
>JAISMZ010000116.1 GCA_031276475.1 Coriobacteriales bacterium | reverse complement strand
CCGGCGCCTAAATCTGAGCTGTAGACGAATCCCGAAAAAGCCACGCTGTAGGCCTGGACAAGATAGGCCACGGGAATGAGGGCAAAAAACAGGGGATCCTGTTTTTTCATCTTGCCCGGTGTGACAAAGAGGAAATAGTCAAAAATCATCAGCAAAGGCGTTATCAGGTGTATTTGCAGATTGTGGTAGCTGAACAGAAAACTCAGGTCGGAGCCAGGAGCCAGCAGTCCCCAAAACACCACCAGGGTTAAAGTGATGGCCAGAGTTACGATGGTCTCCAGGCGCTCAAAGTAACTGGCGGGCCCGACCGTACCGTGTTCTTTGATGTCAATAGCGGTGCGGCAGAGCAGCAGGGCAAACATCGTCAGTACCAGAAGATTGCTTTCTGTTGTATAATAGAGCAATATCTCGGCCGAGAAGTTGCCGCTGAACAGCCCCAGTGCATTAAGCACGCCTGCCAGGCAGGCCAAAAAGGCTATCAGTCGATAAACAAGCGCAAATACTCGCTTCTGTCGCATTCTTGCCTCTTTCCTTTTCTAGTTGCTGTTGAGATGATCAGATGACAGATTAGCACCAACGGCATGGCGATGCAAGCTGCCGCCTGGCGCATTTCTCCTTCCAAAGGCGCCACTAAGGTAATCTGCCAGCATCTGCGGATTCACCGCCTACGCGGCCAGCGATTCGTGTTATCCTGTTCAGGTATCGCTTCGGTACTGTCTAGTATTCAAACTAAAGGAGTTATCATGGCGGAGGTTACTGTTTTATCAACTGACAATTTTGACGCCACGGTTCTTGAGTCCGATAAGCCGTATCTGGTGGATTTCTGGGCGGAGTGGTGCGGGCCTTGCCGGGCATTGGGGCCAGTTATCGAGGAGTTGGCCGACAGCTATCCGGACAAGCTGGCAGTTGGCAAGCTGAATGTTGACGATAATCGTGCAATAGCCTCGCGCTACAACGTGATGTCAATCCCGACGGTTATCCTCTTCAAGGACGGACAGCCTGCGGCAACCTCTGTTGGCGCTGTTCCCAAAGAGGAACTGGCGCGACGCATTGAACCTTATTTTTAGGAGCAGAAGATGTGTACGAACGGTGTTAACACCAATCAACTCAAAGCTACCATCGAGCAGATAGATGAGGCCGTGGCACTTACCCGACGCTGGACGCACCGCGCCTTTCATTCGGCTGAGGATGCGCAGCTGGTCAAGACTGCTGCCAAGCTAAAAGCCGCTCAGACCCTGCTGGACGATGTTCGGGCCGCTTTGGAGGAGGCCACGGATATCGTCGAGCGCGAAGACGCCAGCGCCACCACGGCGACGGTTGCCCTGGTCTGAGGCGACGGGCTATTGGGGCGCTTTGAGCGATGAGTGATCTGCAACGCTTCTCGGTTGCGATGCCAGAGGAACTGCTGATTCAGTTCGACAACCTCGTGGCGCGACGGGGGCTGGCCAAAAACCGCTCCGAAGTTATTCGCGATCTGGTTCGCGATGCTCTTGTGGATGAGGAATGGGATGATCCCGACCAGGAGATAGTCGGTACGCTGACGATCGTCTTCACCCATCATGCCCCCGACCTGCAAGATAAGCTCGATCACATCCAGCACGAGCATCACGACAAGATAATCTCGGCGATGCATGTTCATCTGGATGCTCACAACTGCCTGGAAGTCATTGTCTTGCGCGGGCGCAGTGCCGATATCCGCGGCATTACCGAGGCGATCCTTGGGGTCAAGGGGGTTAAACACGGGCGGTTGACGGCCACCACCACGGGGCGGTTCATGTGACGGTGCACCTACGGGCTCTGCCCGTTCAGAGTGCCTGTTTCTGGTTGCCGTGCTGGTGCGCTCGGTTTGGCAACAAGATCCGCCTCCGGGTGCCGCGGCGCACGATGGCGCGTTTGGCACCGCGCTTTTGGGACTGAGCGGCGGCTATGGAGGCACGTCTGCTCCAGATAAGTGGCACGGTTCAAGGTGTCGGTTTCAGGCCTTTCGTCTATCGTCTGGCGCACGAGCACGATCTGGCGGGATGGGTGCTCAACGCCAGTGACGGTGTGCAGATCCACGTTCAGGGCAGCGCCTGCGCGCTGGACGCCTTCCTTCGCGAGCTGCCGCTTAAGGCACCCCCGGCAGCGCAGATATCAGCGGTTGCCGAGCGGGCGGCTGAGCTTTTGCAGTTGGACGGCTTTTGCATTCGCGAGTCCGTGGGGCGCGGCGAGGATGGCCGCACCGGAGACGACGGCGAGACAGGCGTCGCCCGTCAGAGCCACATCTCGCCAGACATCGCTACCTGCCCGGCCTGTCTGGCCGAACTGCACGACCCCCACGACCGCCGGTTTCACTACCCCTTCATCAACTGCACCAACTGCGGGCCGCGCTTCACGATCATCGCCGGCCTGCCCTACGACCGTCACCAGACAACGATGGCCGACTTCACGATGTGCCCTAGCTGCGCCGCCGAATACGCCAACGCGGCCGACCGCCGCTTTCACGCCCAGCCCGACGCCTGTTTTGCCTGCGGGCCGGCACTCTCGCTCAGGCCCGCTGGCGCGCAGGATGAGCAGGGCGCCGCCTACGTAGCTATGGAGGATGACGCCGCCGTTGGCCTCGTTGCCTGCGACGACCGCGGTGTCGATGCTCGCTACGCCGGCGTCCGTGTCACCGCTACCGCCCGCGGCGCCACCGTCCCCCCCGCAGCGGCAACCCGCCCTGCCGCCGCCGCTGCCGTGGACACCGCTACCGCCCGCGAGGCCAGCGACCGCATCATCGCGCAGGTCGCGGAGCTGCTCACCGCTGGCCGGATAGTCGCCATCAAAGGCATCGGTGGCTACCATTTGGCCTGCGACGCCGGCAACGAGGCGGCGGTCGCCCGTCTGCGCGAGCGCAAGCAGCGGCCACACCGCCCCTTTGCCGTGATGGTC
>JAISMZ010000069.1 GCA_031276475.1 Coriobacteriales bacterium | reverse complement strand
AGGGAGAGGCGTTCTGGTGGTTCGGGCCGGATTACGGCTTTACCTTGGCGGCCAGCTCCAGCACTTTGGGGCTGCTCAGGTTCTCTTTTGAATACCAGCCGCTGCCGGGTACGGGGTCGAGCAGCACCGAGGCGATGACAAAGGGGTTGGAGAACTGCGCCTCCATCAAAGAGGTAAAGCCTTCGGGGTAGAAGTGCATCCTGAACTGGGTGGGCGGGTCAATCACAATGCTGGCGATGCTCTCGGGGCTGATGGAGTGCTCGCGCGCCAGGTCGGCGACGATCTCGGTGGGGGTCTGCACCCACATATTGGCGGGCCAGTGCTTGATGAGTATCTTTAACAGTAAATATTCGTCAAGTGACCTGGTAAGCCACGCGCGCTGCGGATCGGAAGTAAGGTGCTCGGCAAAGGCGTAGGGGATGTCAAAGCCGTCGGTCAGGTTTTGGATTCCCTCCTCGGCGTTATAGGCGGCGAGGATGCCACTGAGGGCATTTTGACCCTGCTCATAGTGGTAGGCGTCAGACATTGTGGCCTGGGTCAGATTGCTGGTCAGGCTGGTGTAGAGCATGGCCAGACCGTAGGCCTGGTTGGTCTTGTAGTTGTTTAGTCCGAGTAACTTAGCGGCAGCGGCGGCGCTGGCAAAGATCTGCCAGGAGGAAAGCCCCCAGCCCTTGTTGTGGTTAAAGTCCCGCGGCGGCTGCACCGACATTGCCACCCTGATGTAGACCTCAAAGCCGGCCACGATGCCCTCTACCAGCCGCCTGCCGTCCAGTGCCAGCTCCTCGGCAATCGCAAAAGCGGACGGGATTACGCCAGCACTGGGATGTCCCGTCCACGAGCAGTCCTCCCAGTCCAGCATGTCGGCTACGGTGCCGTTAACAAAGGCAGCGGATGTTGCCGAGAGTTTTTCGCCGCCCAGCCAGGCGGTAGACGCCCCTCCGCTGCCGCCATTGATCCGCGTCGCGACCTTTGTCGCCCGCTCGCTTAGGGCAACATCGGCGGCGGCCAGCGATACGCCAATGGTGTGCAGCGCCATCAGTTTGGCGCGCTGCACCACCTCGGGCGGCAGCTTATTGTAGGAGATGCCACCGGCATACTCGCTGAGCTGCGCGGTGTAGTTGGTGTCTCCACCGTCAAAATACTTTCTTCCCATTTTTCGTCCAATCTTTTGTTAGAGCTGCTTGTGAGAAAGCTACCCGCTGGTCAGGGCGGCACCGGTTGGCGCTGCGGCGGCCAGGGTGGCGCCAGCTGAAGCGGCGGCGACTGGGGCCGCGCCGGTCAGGGCCGCGCGGTTGGAGCGGCGGCGGCCAGGTCTGCGCCGGTTGGATACTCCACACCGGACTTCATCACAAAGGCGCAGTCCCGCAAGGCGTCGGGGTCGGTAAGCAGGTCGCGTCGCCAGCCGGCGATATCAGCTGCCTTACCGGGCTCGATGGTGCCCGTAAAGCTGTCTATCCCGCATATCTCAGCGTTGTTTTTGGTTGCCGCCTGCAGGATGCGAAACGGATCCAGGCCGCTGCGCAACAGCGAGCCGTATTCGCGACCGCTCTCGTAGTTGTTATAGACAGAGACAATATCGGTGCCGTAGCCCAACTTTATCGAGCTGTTAACGATGATCTTGCGTCCCTCGGCCAGGCGCGGTCCGTACTGCTCAAACTTGCGCCGCGTTTGCTCGCCAAGCTGGGCAAGGCGGCTCTCGTCCGCGCTGAGGATGGCGTCATAAGGACCAAAGGTGCCCACCAGATAGGTGCCGGTCTCCTCCATAAGGGCTGCCGTTTCCGCGTCCATCAGCGAACCATGCTCAATGCCGGCAATCCCTAAGCCAATCAGCTTTTGTATCAGTTGAGGACTGTAGGCATGGGCGGTAACCGGAAGGCCTACCGCGTGGGCTGTGGAAAATATCGCCTCCAGCTCCGCGTCGCTAAACTGGATGTCGTCCGGCCCGTCAAAAGGCGACATGAAGCCGCCCGTGGCCATGATCTTGATAAAGTCGCTGCCGAGCTTCTTCTCCCGCCGCACGGCATGGGTAAAGAAGTCCGCGCCGTCGCCGGTTCCGGCGTTCAGGCGCACCAGGTTGTCTGCGGTGTGCGGATTGTCGCGGTAGGTTTGTGAGAAATCGCCGTGACTGCCGGTGGTACCCAGCGCGTGAGCGCAGGCAATGATCCGGGCACCGCCAAGATAGCCCCGGTCGATGAAGCGCTTGGCGTCCAAGACATAGTCCTCCTGAAACCAGCCGATGGCCCGGATGGTGGTAAAGCCGCCCTCCAGACACTTCTGGGCCGTGCGCGCCACCGACAACACCCGCCAGCCGTCCGAGTTTTTAACCGGGTCGTCGTAGAGCTCGGCGGGGTCTATGAAGGCGGGATGGATATGCGCGTCGATGATGCCGGGGGTCACCGTAAACGCGCTGAGATCCCTCAGTGCCGCCTCGCCGGTAAAGCTGCCTGCGGGGCCCACGGAGAGGATCTCGTCGCCGCGTACAATAATCTCGTGGTTAAACAGGAACTCTGCGGCAAGCCCGGTGTAGAGCTTGCCGCAGACGATCCTGGTTGTTAGTTGCGCTGCCAAGTGATCAACCTCTGCCAACCGCTAGGAGAGGGCGTTATACTCGTTGGTTGCCACCTGGTCAAAGGTCAGCTTGGTCTTGAACTGCTGGATCTGACCGGGATTGCCGAGTAGGTCGATCCAGAGCTGGGTGTGGGTCTCGCGTATCAGGCCGTCTTCGGCGTAGTGGCGGACATTAAAGAACTTCTCGTTGATCGAGTTCTTATAGGTGTTAATCGTCTCTTCCTTATACACCTCGCCGGCCTCTGCGGGATTATCGTCAATGAAGTTGTTGGTCTTGGCGATGGCGTTAACAAAGCGTTTGACGATATCAGGGTTCTGCTCAACATAATCCTTGCGCATATACCATTCCATGTCTCCACCCAGATCGCCGAGGATGTCGTAGTCGGAGAAGACGATCTTTACCTCATCGCCATAGTTCTCCTCAACGACACGCGGCACCA
The DNA here is from genome assembly GCA_031276475.1 of Coriobacteriales bacterium. GTDB lineage: Bacteria > Actinomycetota > Coriobacteriia > Coriobacteriales > UBA8131 > JAISMZ01. The sequence continues at coordinate 3,127 of JAISMZ010000069.1, read as the reverse complement.
GATGGGTACCGACGATATCAACGTCGCCGCGCAGCAGCGTTGGAACCAGCTCGGCCTCGGGAACGGTGACGTTGCTGGAGAACTTATCCAACGGATCCTTCACGCCGCCTTGCCGCATATATTCCAGCGGAAAGCCCACGGTGCACCCACCAACGGCGTTGGCGGTAGCGATGCTCTTGCCCACAAAGTCCTAGGCGGCCTCAATGCCGGCTTCCTTAAAAGTGCGAATTGGGCTGTCCTTTTTAACCAGGAAGGTCATGTGGGTGTTCTCGGCACCATAGGTGTCGCTGCCGCCGGCAACAGCAATGATATTGGAGCCGTTGTCGATGGCGGCCAGACCCTCGCTGGTCATGATCAGGCAGGCGTCGATGTCGCCGTTTTCCAGTGAGGGGACCCACTGCGGAACCTGGATGTTGCCCACGTTTTGAACTTCGATGCCTTCCTCGGCAAAATAGCCCTGCGCCACGCCGATGGTTGGTGCGTCGGTGGTGTTGGGCGAGCCGCCCAGGCCCTGAAACTTGAGGGTCACGGTACTGGGTTCTGAGCTGCCCCCGCCAGACTGCGATGTTGCAGACTGCGGCGTTGCAGACTGAGAAGGACTACCGCCCGCACAGGCGCTGATCCCCAGCGTCGCTGCGAGCACCGCCGCCAGAATCACACTGATCAGTGCCCTTGTCTTTCTTGGTTTCATAGTAAACTCCTTTGTCCGTTTCTTTTGAGTGCGTACTTCTGCTTACTGAAAAAATCAACCTCCTCCTCAGTGGGTTTTCTCCTGCCAACGGGTTAAGAACCGCTCCAACTTGAGGAGCAGCCAATTCATGATCACTCCGATGATGGCCAGCGCGATGATGTCGGCATACATCGGAGCGATCTGGTAAGAGAACTGATAGGTCCAGATGCTGATGCCCAGACCGTGTGCGGCGCCGAGCATCTCGGCCGCAACCAAAACGATCAGCGAGACGCCGGCGGCCAGACGAAAGCCCGCGGTGATATAGGGCACCACCGAGGGCAGAATAACCTTGGCAAAAAGACCGAGCCTGCTGATGCCCATCGACTGCGCGGCGCGAATCAGCACCGGATCGGCGTTCTTAACGCCCTGAATGGTGTTAAGCAGGGTTGGGAAGAAGGAGGCAAAAAAGACCACGGCGATGCGGCTGACGTCGCCGATCCCCAAGATCAGGATGAACAGGGGAAGGATGGCCAGAACCGGCGTGTTACGCAGTATCTGAAGCAGTGGATCGAGATAGCGCTCCAGACGCGCAAACCAGCCCAGCAGCAGCCCTAAAATGATGGCGGCAGCGGTGGCCAGGACCAAGCCGGTAAGGGCGATGGAGAGGCTGGCAGAGATATCAATCCAGAGCACACCGCGCTCGATCATGCTGCCGTAGGCCGCCAGGACGTCTAAAAATGAGGGGAAGAAACGCGGTAGAGTGACCCCGGGTATCAGCGGTATCAGTGACCAGGCCAACAGCAGCAAGACGATGACGATGCTGCTCTCAAATGCTTTCAGAAGCCGGTTTTCTTTCTTTTTCCCATTACCGTTGCCCATGACCTATATCCCTTCGACAAACGGGACGGCCTCAAGGCTGGTATTGCCGTCTTCCAAAAGGATCTCTTCTATCAGCTCACCGTGGTTTTGAAGCAGTTGCCAGACCTGTTTGCGATAGACCGCGAACTCCGCGCTGCTCTTGAGTTCAGCCGGGCGCGGGCGTGGCAGATCGATGTCGATCGTCTCCTTTACCCGGCCCGGGCTGGGGGTGAGGATCACCACTCTGTCTGAAAGGAAGATGGATTCCTCAATGCTGTGCGTGACAAAGACGATGGTCTTGCCGGTCTTCTCCCAAATGCTGAGCAGCTGTTCGTGCAACTGCCCTCTGGTCTGCTCGTCAACGGCCGCAAAGGGCTCATCCATCAGCAGCACCTCGGGGTCATAGGCCAAAGCGCGGGCAATGGCCACCCGCTGCTTCATGCCGCCAGAAAGCTCGTAGGGGTAGCGCGAGGCGAATTCGCTGAGGCCAACCATCTCCAGAAAGTCCGCGGCGATCTGCCGGCGCTCCTGCTTGCCCACCTTTTTTATCTCCAGGCCAAACTCAACATTTTTCTGCACCGTGCGCCAGGGGAACAATGCGTAGGCCTGCATGATGATACCGGTGTGCAGAGTGGGAGCGACGACCTCCATGCCCTCGATCTTTGCAGAGCCCGCAGTCTTTTTAATCAGACCGGCAAGGATGTAGAGAAGGGTGGACTTACCGCAGCCCGAGGGCCCTACTATGGAGAGAAACTCGCCGCGACGGATGTCGAGATTGATATCATCCAGCGCCAGCAGGCTGGTCGCGCCCCCCTCCTTCTTACTGCGCCGAACATCGTAGGCAAGCGAAAGCCCCCGTATTGCTATCTCGGCATCATCGGCGATCGTCGCCGCCGTTGCCGCGCCGTTGGCTGTGCCCTTGTCTGTGGTTGTAGTCAATCTCCTGCTCCTCGCTCACGCGCTGCATTTTTGAGCATCTCGGTCTTGCCGCCCACTTAATCTGTCAGCCGGTATCCCTGGCTGATGACGAATCAGCGCCTCTTGAATACCTGTTAACATATAAGTTTACTGCGTAATATCCTATATAACCACAGACGCCCGCCGTTGTCAAGCTCTTGGACGGTTAAAGGGGCAGCGGTTAACCATTGCACGTTGCTGATCAGGCGGGGGGCAGAAAAAGCCGTGGGGACAGGCCCTCTGGCTCTGTTTAGGGGAGGAGGCGGGGACGGCTTGGGCAGCAGGGCGGGGGGCGCGGGGACGGCGTGGTAGGGACGGCTTTGGCAGGGGCGGAAACGGGGACGGGGGCAGGGGAACGGTTGCGAGGGCCGGAAAAGCGGACCCAGGGACGGCTCCGAGGGCGGACACAACACAGAGGCACAACACAGAGGGACGGCTCCGAGGGCGGACACAGGGACGGCTTAGGCAGGGGCGGAAACGGGGACGGGCACAACACAGAGGGACGGTTCTTGGGGGCAACACAGAGGCACAACACAGAGGGACGGTTCTTGGGGGCAACACAGAGGGCAACACACAACACAGAGGGACGGTTCTTTTGTGTTCCTGGCAACAAGGTTTCATCACAGGCAATGGTTTTCCCAG
>JAISMZ010000041.1 GCA_031276475.1 Coriobacteriales bacterium | reverse complement strand
CGACCTACGAGCTGGTGGACACCTCAGGACCGCCGCACGACCGGGTCTTTACCTGCAAGGTGATGGCCGGAGAGGAGTGCATCGGCACCGGCAGCGGCAAATCCAAGAAGGATGCCGAGGCGCAGGCCGCCGCCGCTGCACTGGCCAGCCGATTCAAGTAGAATAGGGGTCGTTACCGTTTGCGCCCCGGCGTGCCCGGCGCGTCTCAGGCGTTGCCCCTGCCGCTCAGGCGGGCGCCGCGTTAAGCCGTGGCAGGTCGCGGTGCCATCTGCTATGCTGTTATCCAAAATGTTTTGAGGGAGTCACGTGTATCTCAAGTCGCTGGTGATTAAAGGCTTCAAGTCCTTCGCCGACCGCTCGGCCATCAATTTTGAGCCGGGCATCTCGGTCATCGTCGGGCCCAATGGGTCGGGAAAGTCCAATATCTCAGAGGCCGTGCAGTGGGTGCTCGGCGAGCGCAATCCGCGCAATCTGCGCGTCCAGTCCCTGGAGGAGTTGATTTTTTCCGGCTCATCGGCGCGCAAGGCCGTGGGCATCGCCGAGGTCGATCTGATCCTTGATAACTCCGACAACAAACTGGCCATCGAGTTTAACCAGGTGGCTATCACGCGCAGGATGTACCGCAACGGCGAAAGCGAGTATTTCATCAACGGCTCGCCCTGTCGCCGGATGGATATCATCGACATCCTCTACGACAGCGGTATTGGTCAGGGCACCAACTCGATCATCGGCCAGGGCAACCTGACCGCCGTGCTGGAGTCGCGCCCGGAGGATCGCCGGGTGCTGATTGAGGACGCCGCCGGTATTCTCAAACATAAGAAGCGCAAGGCCCGCGCCGCCCGCAAGCTGGACGCGATGGATGCCTCACTGGCCCGTGTTAACGACATCGTTCAGGTCATCGAGTCACAGTTGCGGCCGCTGGAGCGCCAGGCCCGCCGGGCTCAACAATACCAGGAGCTGGCCGATGAGTTAAAGCAGCTGGATCTGGCCCTGGCGGTGGACGACCTGCGTGCGCTGCAAGGCGAGTGGAACCAGCTGGCGCGGCGGGTCAAGGAGATTGATGCCGAGGCCGAGCTGGCCCACTTTCGCCTGAACGAGCGCGAGGCGGAGCTGAATAAACGCCAGCGCGCCCTGGAGGAGAAGGGCCTGTTTGCCGGCGACATCAACGAGCAGCGGATCCGTTGTCTGGCGATCATCCAGCGGCTCGACGCCGGTATGCTGCTTTTGGAGGAGAAAGGCAAGAACCTCGTCTCGCAGCTCTCGGCTTTGCGCGCCTCGCTGCACTCGTCTGAGACCCGGCTGGCCCAGGCCCGTGAGGAGCAGGCGGGCGCCTTGGCCGATGTGCGCGAAAACGACAGCCGCCTGGAAGCGCTCTACGCCGCCTTTAACGAGGCGACCAAGGCCTCCGAGGCCGTCACCCGCGTGCGCCGCGAGGCCGAGGAGCATTACTCGTCGCTGACCGCCAACCAGCGCGGCCTGGCAACAGCTTTGGAGAAGACCCGCGCAAACCTCGCCAAGGCGACGGAATCTCTCGGCTCGCTGAAGCTCGAAGAGGACCTCTATCGCGAGCGCTACGAGCAGGTCGACGCCGAGTTTGCCGCCACCCAGGCGATACTGGCCGGCCGCCGTGCGCGCCTGGAGGAGCTGGAAGCCGAGGCCGGTAAGGCTCAGCGCGAGTCAGAAGTCGCCAAGCTGGAGATCAACAAGTTCGTGCGGATTCTCGATGACCGCCGCCGCCACCTGGACGCTGGACGCGAGGCCCTGGCGCTGGCCCGGGCCGAACTTAAAGGTCTGGAGGAGATCGACCGCGCTTTTCAAAGCGCCTCGCCCGCCCTGAACTGGGTGATGGAGAACAAGGGCAGCATCAAAGGCGTGGTGGGGCCGCTTTCTGAGGTGATCAAGGTGCGTGCGCAGGCGGCACTGCCCGAGGGCATGACCACGGCCGATCTGGAGCGTTTGTGCGAGCGTCTGCTGGGCAGCGACCTCTTTGCGCTGCTGGTGCAAAACAACGACGCCGCGCTGACGGTGGCAAGCGCGCTTCTCGAGCGCGGCGGCGATCCCGGCACCATCGCCTTGCTGCCGCTGGAGGGGATGCGCGCCCAGATTGAGCTTTCGGCCAACGGCACGCGGCTGCTCGACCTTCTGGAGTATCCCTCACATTACGCTGCCGCCTTTGCGGCGCTGCTCGGCGACATCTATCTTTGCGCCTCGGTTGCCGAGGCTCAGAAGTTTCATTTGCGCGACGCCTACGGGCTGCGCTTTGTGACCCGCGAAGGCGCCATCGTCTGGCCTAACGGCAAGCTGACGCTCGGCGCCCATACCGACGACATCGACGGCGTACTGGAGCGGCGGCGCAAGATGGAGCAGCTGGTGCGCGACATCGAGGACCGGCAGCTTGCGCTGAGCGACATCGAGCTTACCGTCTCGGAGGCCGAAGGCAATCTGGAGACCGCCCAAAATGAGGACTTCGTGCTTGCGCAGGCCATCGCCAAGCTTACCGGTGATGCCGAGGCGGTTCGCGGCGAGGCGGCCCGACTGGAAGAGCAGATGTCGCAGATGCTTCTTAAACGAGAACAATACGAGCACCGCCTGGGCGACATCGTCCGGCGCCGCGGGCAGACCGAGCCTCTGGCCGGCGAATACGAGCAGCGTATCGTCGCGCTGGAGGAACAGGGCGAGGCCGCTGGCGAGCAGATAGAAGCAGCTTTTGAGCGCCTCCAGGCGGTAAACGAGGAGAAGAACGCCGCTGCCGAGCGGCTCTCGGATATCAAAATCGAGTTGGGAACCTGCAAGAATCAGGCCGGTTTTGCTCACACTCGGGCAACCGCCCTGACCAGCGAGATAGAACAGCTGCAGACCCAGCTGCAGGTCTCGTCCCAGACCCAGTCCTCGCTGGAACTGATCCGCCTGCGCATCGATCCTCTCTATAAGCTTTACCAGGAGCTGCACGCCAAGGCCAGCGACTGGGCTCGCAAACTGCATGATCAGGCGGTCTTAGAGCAGACCGATTCGAGCAATCTGCGCAAGGTGATAAGCGATGCCCAAAAAGCTGTTGAAGAGGCCCGTGAGGCCCTGGCGGAGATTAACGAACGGCGCACCGAAGTTCGTGTTGAGCAGGGAAAACTGGAAAGCAGCGTGAAGTTTGCGATGGAGCGAATCACCAGCGATCACGCTACGCCGATTGAGGCCGCGCTGGAGATTCCGGTGCCCGATGACCGCATTCAGGCCGAGGATCGCGCCCGCCGTTTGCGCTCGCGCATCGATGGGCTGGGCGCGGTAAACCAGGTGGCCGCCGGCGAATACGAGGCGCTCAAGGCTCGGCGCGACTACATGTTGGCCCAGATAGCCGACCTTGCCGAGGCGCGCAAGTCGCTGGCCAGAATATCGGCTGCGTTGGAGCGCAAGATGCGCAATCAGTATCTGGAGACCTTCAACCAGGTGAACAAAAACTTTCAGGAGATATTCGCGATGCTCTTTCCTGGTGGCCGGGGCGAACTGATCCTCACCGAAGGCGAGACCCCCGAGCTTAACGGCGTGGAGGTCTCCGCCCAGCCGCAGGGCAAAAAGATCGCCAAGCTCTCGATGATGAGCGGCGGCGAGAAGTCGCTCGTGGCCATCGCCTTCATGTTTGCTATCTACCGCATTCGCAGCGTGCCCTTCTACATCCTTGACGAGGTGGAGGCGGCGCTGGACGACACCAATCTGCGCCGGCTGCTGGAATACCTGACGCATCTGCGCTCCAAGACGCAGCTGATCCTGGTCAGCCACCAGCGCCGGACGATGGAGTGCGCCGATGTGCTCTACGGCGTGACGATGCAGGCTGCCGGCGTCTCAAAACTCGTCAGCCAGCGCCTGGAGCAGGCCCTCGATTACGCCTCGGCGGAGATCGCGGAGGTCGAGGGGCAGGCCGGGGCGCGCCCGCTCGCGCAGGCCGCGCAGGCCGGGGCGCTGCCGACAGGGGACGGTTCTCTGTCGACACAGCCCGCGCCGCCCGAAGCGCGTGCGGAAGCGTGGTTGGCACAATGAGCATCTTCGATAAGATAAGTGCCGGCCTGGCCCGCACCCGCGAGCGCCTTGGCGAGCAGCTGAACGTCATCTTAGACCGCGCGCCGGCCCTCGATGAGGATTTCTGGGACGATTTGGAGGAGACTCTGATCGCCGCGGATTTTGGTGCCCCGGCCACGCTGGATATCATCGATCAACTGCAAGACAGCGCCCAGCGCCTGGCTTTGCCCGATGGCCGTGCCGTGCTGGCGCGCCTGGCCGAGACCATCGCCGGGATGTTTGCCAGCGCCGCCGACGACCCCTTCGCACAGCCGCGGGCCTGCGTGCTCTTTGTGGGCATCAACGGCTCGGGCAAGACGACCACCGTGGGCAAGCTGGCCCGGGCAGGTGTGGAGGAGGGACGCCGCGTCCTGCTCGGCAGCGCCGATACCTTTCGCGCCGCGGCCATCGAGCAGCTCGATGTCTGGGCGGGCCGCGCCGGCGTGGAGGTGATCAAACGCGAACGCGGCGCCGATCCCGCAGCGGTATCCTTTGAGGTTATCGAGCGCGCCGAGGCGACCGGTGCCGATCTGGTGCTGATAGACACCGCAGGGCGCCTGCACAGCTCCGATGACCTGATGCGCGAGCTGGAGAAGGTGGTCAAGGTGACGCGTCGGCGCGCCGAGCAGGTGCTTGACGCCGCTGGCGGCCCCGCCCCGCTTCTGGTGCGGACGGTTCTCGTGATAGACGCCACCACCGGGCAAAACGGCCTGGCTCAGGCCCGCGAGTTTGACGCCCGTCTCGACTTGGACGGCGTCATCATCACCAAGCTGGACGGCACGGCCAAAGGCGGCATCGCCGTAGCCATCTCGCATGAGCTGGGGATTCCCGTTCTGCGCATCGGTGTTGGCGAGCAGATCGACGACCTGCGGCGCTTTGACCCTCTCGGCTTTGCCCAGGCTCTAATCGGCTGAGACCTTGGCTACCCGGCTACCCACCGCTTCCCCGCCCGCCCGCCGCCCTGAGCGGCTGCATCTAAACTGAACGGAGCACGCGATGTTCGACAATCTATCCAACCGCCTGCAAGATGTCTTTGGTGACCTGCGCGGCAAGGGCCGGCTGACCGAGGCCGACATCGACGCGGCGATGCGCGAGATCCGTCTGGCGCTTCTGGAGGCCGACGTCAACTTCAAAGTGGTCAAGGCCTTCGTCGCCCGCGCAAAGGAGCAGGCCCTGGCCTCCGACGTGCTGGAATCGCTGACGCCAGCCCAGAACGTGGTCCGAATCGTGCTAGAGCAATTAACAGAACTGCTCGGCTCTGACGCCGTCAAGCTGAAGCTCAGCTCGCGGATCCCCAACGTGATCATGCTGGTTGGCCTGCAGGGCTCGGGCAAGACCACCGCCGCCGCCAAGCTGGCCTTTCGTCTGAAAAACGCGGGCCACCAGCCGCTTCTGGCCGCCTGCGATGTCTACCGCCCAGCCGCAGCCGACCAGCTGGAATCGCTGGGGGGCGACATCGACGTGCGCGTCTTTCGCGGCGACGGCGCCCATCCCGTGCAGATCGCCCGCGATGCCGTGCGCGAGGCGATCGACAGCCTGCGCGACATCGTGATCATCGACACCGCCGGCCGTTTGCATGTTGACGAGGAAATGATGGCCGAGGCAGCCGCGATAAAAGAGGCGGTGCAGCCCGAGCAGATTTTTATGGTCGTGGACGCGATGACCGGCCAGGATGTTGTTACGGTGGTTCAGGCCTTTGAACAGCGCGTTGATTTTGACGGCGTGATCATGTCCAAGATGGACGGCGACGCCCGCGGTGGCGGTGCGCTTTCCATCCGCGAGATGACAGGCAAGCCGATAGTCTTTACCTCCGAAGGTGAGAAGCCCTCATCACTTGAGGAGTTTCATCCCGACCGAATGGCCAAGCGGATACTCGGTATGGGTGACATGGTCTCGCTGATCGAGAAGGCCCAGACCCTTGCCGAGAGCGAACTGGAGGAGGAAGAAGCCGCCCGTCTGGCGCGCGCTGAGTTAACCTTTGATGACTTCTTGATGATCAACCGCCAGGTGCGCAAGCTCGGCGGCATCGGCTCGCTGCTGAAGGCCCTGCCCGGCGGCGAAGCGGCGCTGGCCGGCGGTCAGGTTGACGAGAAGGCGCTGGATAGGATGGTGGTGATCATCAACTCGATGACCCACGCCGAGCGCGCCAAGCCATCGCTGCTCAACGGCTCGCGCCGGGCCCGCATCGCCGCCGGCGCCGGCGTGGAGGTCTTTGCCGTAAACCAGCTGGTCAAGCAGTTTGAGGAGACCCGCAAGATGATGAAGAAGATGGGGATGCTCGAGGCCCAGCCCGCGGCCAAGCGCCCGCGCAAAGGCAAGAAGGGCAAGCGCAACCGCCGCCGCAGCCTGCCCCAGATTCCCGGCGCCGGAAAGCTGGGCGCCGGCGGCCTGGGTAGCGGCCTGGGTGGCAGCATGTCAGCCGCCGATCTGCGCAAGTTGGGGGATATGCTCAAGTAGCTTGCGGCTGTCTGTGCCTGCCTTTGCCGGGCCATCTTGGGCAAATCGCCCAGGGCAGGCTTTGGCAACCGGGGAATTATGCTATACTCTCTCCACGCTCACACGGTGGATGTAGCTCAGCTGGCAGAGCGACGGACTGTGGCTCCGTAGGTCGAGGGTTCAAGCCCCTTCATCCACCCCATCTATCAGAGTGAAACCCCTCGCGAAGGAGCGAAGTCTATTCCTACCTTATGAAATCTACCCTGCAGATAGACGTCACCGTCCAAGCTGCGCTGGAACGGTTGGAGGCGGCTGGGTATCAGGCCTTCCTTGTGGGTGGCTGTGTGCGCGATGCTTTGTGCGGAGCAGCACTGAATCGAGGGCAAAGGGAACCACTGCGCAGCAGCCCGATACACGCCCACGATTTAGTGCTACCCTGGGAGGCACCGATAAATGCTTGTACGCCAGATTTCGAGTCAATTTGCCCCAGATCTGTTTGGGGAAACGACGCCACTACTTGCGGTAATGGCGTTGTTTGCCCGGACGGAGCTGGGGCAAATTGGCCGGAAGATGGCCGTGCAATGATTAATCGGCGCCTCCCTGGCGACTGGGACATCGCCACCTCGGCTACTCCAGAGCAGGTGGACGAGCTGTTTGCGGGCGCTCGTGTTGAAGAGGGAGACTCGGCCAGCGCGACTGGCGGCGCGCTGGTCTGGCAGGTGATACCCACTGGCCTGAAGCATGGTACGGTGACCTTATTGGCCCGGCACGCTGCGGCTGCGGGCAATGACGGCAGCGGCGACGTTGCCCCGGCCTGTCCTGACGCAGACCGCGGGCCTGCTGTAAGGCGCAGGCGCGACAGGCGCGACAAGAACCGCGACTGCAACGCAGGCATCCAGAAGAGCGAGGTGACGACCTTTCGCCGCGACGGCGAC
>JAISMZ010000028.1 GCA_031276475.1 Coriobacteriales bacterium | reverse complement strand
CGTGTCCTTTCCCTCCCTCACCCCAGACAAACCGCCAGCACCAGCGCTACGAGCAGCGCGGGCAGCATATTAGCTACCCGCAGCTTCTTGATGCCGATGATCTCTATTCCTAAGGCGATAAGCATCACGCCGCCGGTGAGGTTCAGCGAGCCAATGATAGCGGGGGTAAAAAAGTCGCCGAGCAGGATGGCGAGCAGGGCGATGCCGCCTTCCACTACGGCGATGGTCAGTGCCGAGAAGCCAACGCCGATGCCCAGTGCGGTTGTTAAGGCGATGGCCGCAATGCCGTCGAGCAGGGACTTCAGATAGAGGGTGGAGGGGTCGCCCAAACCCGCCTGGATGCTGCCCAGGAAGGTCATGGCGCCAACGCAGAAGAAGATCGAGGCAGTCATGAAGCCTTCGGCAAAATGGGAGCTGCTGGCGGGCGCCGTGGCGCCTGCGGCGGCGCCCGCCGCCGTGGAAGTGCTGTCGGCGCCCGCTGCCGTACCGCCGCTGTCACTTCTCGCCAGCACGCCGCCAGCGCTGCCGTCCGTCGCGCCCGCCCGCCTTCGCGGCAGGCGGTCGTGCAGCCACTGGCCCAACTGCTCAAGGCGGTGTTCAATCCGCAGCGCCTCGCCGGTCAACGCGCCTGCTACCAGCGAGATGACGAGCACCAGAGCCGAGAAACTGCCTACCTGAGTGGCCGACAGCTGATGATAGCCATCAACGGTGGTGATGGCGCCAAAGCCTATCGTGCAGCTGCCGAGTGCGTAAAAGACGATCTGCCGCAGGCGCTCGGGGATCAGTCTGCCAAAAAGCAGCCCTGTCGCCGTGCCCACGAGCACCGTCACGATGTTCAGCAAGACGCCGGTCATGGTGTGGCAGAAAACAGCGCTATCATCCACATTTTAGGGAGCCCACCCGGCCTTTCGGCGCCTCCCTAGTAGCGTAACGCGTAGGAGAACAGAGGGTAGCTTGCGATGCAGACCACTTGACCGGGTACCGGAGCGTGGATATAAGAGCCGCCGCCGATAGCGATGCCAACGTGGCCGGGCATCCAGAGAATGTCGCCCGGTAAAGCCTCGCTGACGGGCAGGCGGGCATTGGCAGCGGCGTATTGTCCGCCGTCGGTTCGGGGGATGGATATCCCCGCCTGGGCATAGCACCATCGGGTAAGACCGGAGCAGTCAAAGCCGACGCCTGGAGTGCTATCCGCCCAGACGTAAGGTACGCCCAACTGGGAATAAGCCGCGGCAACGATCGCATTGGCCCCCGGTGGGGGATCGATGGGCTCAGTGTAGCCAGGTGACGAGGTGTAGCTACCACCAGCAACAATAGGCGCCGCCGCCGCAGCTGCCGCCGCCTCAGCTGCGAGTCGGTCGATCTCGGCCTGGCGTGCTCGTTCCGCCTCCTGCTCGCGCTGTACGAGTTCGGCGACCTCCGCAGTCAGGCTCGACAACTCAGCCTGGTACTGGACGACGGTCTGCTCTGCCGCCGCTTTTATCTGCTCGGCCTCGGCCAGTTTCTCAACGGAGATCTGTTCTTGTATGGAATATTCCTGATGTGCGGTCTCGGCATCCTGTTTGGCCTCTTTGTTCTTGGCGATCAGTTCGGCGTTTTCTCTGTTGATATTGTTGAGGATGTCCCAACGGGTGGTGAAGTCCTCAAAACTTGCTGCGCCAAAAAGGACGTCGAGGAAGGAGAGCGGCCCGCTCTTATACATATTGGAGGCCCGCGCTCCCAGCTTGATTTGGGTGTCGGCGATGACTACCTGAGCCGCGTCAATGCGACCCTGGGCCTCTCCCATGGCCGTCAGCGCGGCGTTGTGAGCGTCCATGGCAATGAAGTAGTTGTTGGAGGCGGTGGCAAGCTCGGCTTCCCACTGCATCAGCTTGGCGGCGACGGCGTCAGCTTCGGCCTGCTTCTCGGCGGAAGTCGGCTACGCAAAAGCGCTCCGGCCACCAAGGCCACCCCAAAGGCCGCTGAGTCCAGCACCGAGCAGCGCGGCGGCACCGAGGGCAAAGCCGCGCCGGGAAAAACCGGGCAGACCCTCCGTGTCAGCTACAGCGGCATTGGCGTTCGCGATAAAAGCTTCGCTGCCAGCGGTAGCGTTGTCGTCCTCAACGGTGTGGAATATATCGTTACCCATAGCCTCGGTGCTCCTCGTTTCTGCTGCCTGTTTGTCTTGGGCTCTGGTCGCTGCAATCACTTTTGCGGGCTAAACCACAAAGCGGAACTGTCCAGACGCAGCACAGACATCTCATAATCAAGGTATGATAGCCGTTTGTGCTGAGAGCAAAGCCCTGACAGTCCAATTGTAAGCGAACTGTCAGGCGAACAGGTCGTATCGGCCATTATAGCTTAAATGTGTCAAACACTCAACTGCTGATTTTTTTTGCAGGCCATGTCCTGACCCGGCTCCCGCAGCGCCCCTGTCCTGTCTCAGTTTCTGTCCCGCACTGCCATCCCCTGCCGCTCCTGCGCCCAACAACGCGCCGTCACCATTTGCGCTATGATGGACATCCCTACAAGAAGGTGTACGTATCCGCACTAAGGAGGCTACCATGACCGATTTTGCATCATCTAAGACCAAGGCCAATCTGGCTTACGCTTTTGCGGGCGAATCCCAGGCGACCAACAAGTATTCCTACTATGCCGACAAGGCACGCAGCGAGGGCTATCAGCAGATAGGCAACATCTTTGACGAGACCTCGCTGAACGAGCGCCAGCACGCCAAGATCTGGTTTAAGATACTCCATAACGAGGGCTCGATAAAAGGCACCGTCCCCACTACCGTCGCCAATCTTGCCGACGCCGCCGCTGGTGAGAATCAGGAGTGGACGCAGATGTACAAGGACTTTGCCGCCGATGCCCGTGCCGAGGGCTATGACGACATCGCTACGCTCTTTGAGCGGGTTGGTGAGGTGGAGAAAAACCATGAAGAGCGCTACCGCAAGCTGCTTGAGCGCCTGGATAAGGGCGAGATCTTCAAGCGTGACAAGGTTTACGCCTGGAAGTGCTTGAACTGCGGACACATTCATTTTGGAACCGAGCCCCCCGAAAGCTGCCCGGCCTGCGCGCATCCCAGGGGCTACTTTGAGTTGCGCTCGGAGAATTACTGAGCCAATGGGCGGCAGGCCCGCAGAAAGTAGTTGCAAACACAGAGCTTATCGGCTCCTCCCCAAGGCGGCTCATTTGGGCCGCCTTTGCGTCGACCGCTAAGACCGGTGCACTTTGCACAGCTGCTCGTGCAGGCGGCGAACAAAACGCCCAGAATGTGACGCAGGCGGAAAATCGTGTTACTAACCGCTAAATGAGTAACATTTACATTCCGACTACCTAGTGCCCCTGCCGTTTACCGAAGCCACCACGCGCAAAGCCCTGAACCCAGAGAAGAATACGTGATGATAGCAACAAGATTGGCCCCTCTTTGTCAACAGTGAGACTGGCTGGCGAGCGGTTTGTTGTCAGTCATGCGGATAAAGGAAGGGTCTTATACCGGCAAGCGCCTGTTCGGGAAAGTCCCGGGCACGCAAGGAGGTGTGTGTATGGTAATGCAAACCTGCCGCAACAGCTTTGACGAGCTGCTGGAGCATCGAGGGGTCACCCGGCGTGATTTTCTCAAGCTCTGCGGCGGCGTCGCGGTGGCTCTGGGATTGTCCGAAGCTGCGGTGCCTCAAATCGCCCAGGCTCTGGAGGAAAGCGTCATCGGTAAGACCAGCGGCGCTCTGATGCCAGCAGTTTGGCTGGAGTTGGCGTCCTGCACGGGCTGCACCGAGTCGCTGGCCCAGGTGGATACCCCCGACGTCGCAACCATCGTGCTCGACCTGATCTCCTTAAACTACGCCGAGACCCTCTCAGCGGGTGCCGGCTGGTCGCTGGAAGAAGCCAAAGAACAAACGGTGGAGGCGGGCGGCTATCTGCTCTTCATCGAAGGCGCCCTGATGGAAGGCTGGGAAGGCAACGCCTTGCGCATTGCCGACGAGAAGGGCACCGACATCGTTTCCCACTGTGCCACTAACGCCACGGCCATAGTATGCTGCGGCAGCTGTGCGGTGGACGGTGGTTGGCAGGCTGCTGAGCCCAATCCCGGCGGCGCTATCGGCATCGAAGCCTTTCTCAAAAAAGAGCTGGCCGCTGGCCGCTTTGAATACAAAGGCGAAGGCGATCTGCCACCGATCATCAACGTGCCCACCTGTCCTTCCAACCCTGAGAACCTGGTAGCCATCCTTGTGGACGCTTTGTTGGTGGGCAGGTTGCCTGAACTGAACAACTACAATATGCCAACCCTGTTATATGGTGAATATATTCATGATAACTGTCCGCGCCGAGGTCATTTTGAGAACGGCGAGTTCGTTTACAAATTTGGTTCGGAGGAGGAAAAGAAGGGCTATTGCCTCTATGCGATGGGCTGCAAAGGTCCTCAGACCAAGGCCAACTGTCCGATAGTGCGCTGGAACCGCCGCGTCAGCTGGTGCGTTGAGTCCGGCGCCCCCTGCATTGGCTGCGCTCAGGCTAATCCAACCTGCACAACGCTTAACTGGGTGGAGACAAACGCCCCCTTCTTCGGTCGCTTCAGGAATCTGCCCATCGCCGGCATCAACGTTGACCCCACCTTTATCGCCTACGGCGTAGGCGCTGTGGTCGTTGCAGCGTTGGTAATTCATGGCTTTGGCATGAAGGCGACGGGCCGTACCAAAGGTGGTGCCGACTTTGAGCTGGAGCGCAAATGGGACAGTTTGCATCCTGAGTCCGCCATCGGCTCGGCGGCTGCTGCCAAAGAGGCTGCTCGAGCCCAAGGTATTGCGGTGCCGGAGCCTGATGATGCGTCCGACGCCGCCGTCACGGCCGCCTCTGCCGCAGCCGATAGCGCCACATCCACCGAAGACGACCAGAAAGGGGGCGATGAATAATGGCCGACGAGAAATCTCCTACCGACGCGCCCACCACCACGCCAACCACTACCGACGCGACAACCACCAACGCGACAACCGCAACGCCTGACGGTGCCGGCGCGGCAGGTGGCAGCACCCCCGACGGCTCCGCAGCTCCTATGGTTGCTGCGCCCATCTCCGCCCCGATTAAACAGACACGAAGCATCTCCGGCAACTCAATCATCGACCCCGTCAACCGCATCGAGGGCCACCTGCGCATTGAGATGGAGGTTAAAAACGGCGTCGTTGACGACGTTTGGGTCTCCGGCGGGCTGTTCCGCGGCATGGAGCTGGTGCTCAAGGGCCGTCAACCCACCGATGCTCCCTACATCTCTCAGCGCATCTGCGGTGTCTGCCCGGTCTCCCATGCTCATGCCTCGTGCATTGCCGCAGAGAATAGCTTCGGCATCGAGATACCTAATTCTGCACGAATAATCCGCAATATTATTGAGGGAGCGCAGTTCCTGCACTCACACATCCTCTGGTTTTACAACCTGGCAGCGCTGGATTATGTCAACCCGCTCAACGCGCTGACGGCCGACATTGCTGACACTGTCGCTTTGGCCGAGGCTGCCGGTACCACGCAGGCCGATTTTCGCTCGCTGCAGGAGCGTCTCAAAGGCTTCGCCTCCAACGGCCAGCTCTCAATATTTTCCGGTAACTGGTTTGACACCGAAGACGGCGGCGCTGACGATTCAAAGAACGCCTATCAGCTGCCGGCCGAGCTGGACCTGATTGCCACCGCACATTATCTGGAGGCTCTGGAAATTCAGGCCTGCTCCTCAGAGATCTCCGGTATTATCGGCGGCAAAATGCCCCATATCATGAGTTCGGTTCCCGGAGGGACTACCTTCGTACCCACCGAGGAGAAGCTCGACGACATCCTCTTTCGCGCCAAACGCATCAGGGATTGGGTGGCGGCTACGATGCTTCCCGACACGCTGGCGATCGCCCCGTTTTATCTGGACGTCGCGGGCTACGGCAAAGGCGTCGGGCGTTTTTGCGCCTGGGGTGTCTTTGACGCGCCGAGCCGCAACCCCGAAGAACGCTATCTGCCCTCCGGTATGTGGGGCTTTGGTGACAGCTCGGTTCAATCTGTGGATGAGACACTGATCACCGAGGAGACCGTCCGCTCGTTTTACTCCGACAGCGGTACCCCGATAAATCCTCGCTCCGGCATCACCGAACCAAAATGGCCCGACGAGGGTCCCAGTCGTGACGGTCGCTACACGTGGAACAAAGCGCCGCGCTACGACGGCAAGCCCTATGAGGCCGGTGGGCTCTCGCGCCTGCTGGTTGCCTACAACCGGGGCATTCCCTTTATCAAGGAAAACATCGATATGCTGCTGGCCTATCTTTCCGAGAAGGCCGGGGCCACGCTGGGTGTGGAGGCCCTCGGATCCACGCTCGGTCGCACCGCCGCCCGCAATATCGAGACGCTCTATGTGGCCACTAAAATGGTGGAGTGGACCGAGGAGCTGATTGCGGCGATCAAAGGCGGCGACACCAAGACCTTTACCGAGCCGTTGCACCAGGACGGCGAGGGATCTGGCATGTGGGAGGCCCCGCGTGGCGCGCTCTACCATTATGAGAAGATCAGTGCCAACAAGATTGACGCCTACCAGATAATCATCCCCTCCACCTGGAACATCTCCCCGCGTGACGCCCAGGGTGTGCGCGGCCCCATGGAGGAGGCGCTGGTAGGGGTACCGGTTGCCGACCTTAAAAAGCCTATCCACGCCCTGCGCACCGTACACAGCTTTGATCCCTGCGTGGCTTGCGCCGTGCATATCAGCGAACCTGCGACGGGCAAGACCTTCTCTACGGTCACGTCTCCTTGGGGGGTGAAGTAAGATGGCACATCTCGCTCATTATCGTGAAGCCCATCCGCTGCCGTTTGTGATTACCCACTGGGTCAATCTGATCGCCATGCTGCTGCTGATCTTTACAGGCTTCTACATCCACTTTCCGTTCTTCCCGGGATTTATGGGTATCGCTCGCGGCCTGCACATCTTCTCCGGCATCATCTTGTTGCTGAACTGCCTGATACGTGTCCTGTTGGCCTTCATTGTTAAGTCGGCCCCAGCGGGCGGTACGCGCAAGGTAGACGCGGATTACAAGAATTTCCTGCCACAAAAGGACAATCGCCATCAGCTGGGTGCCTGGCTGAAGTATTACCTGTTCCTGAAGAAGGATCATCCGCTTTCCGGCAAGTACGGCGTGCCACAAAAGCTGGCCTATCTCGCCGTCCCGGTGTTGATCCTGATAGTCGCCTTCACCGGTTTTTGCCTCTGGGCGCCAACCTCTGTCGTAGGTCCATTCGCGGCTTTTAACAACCTGGTTGGTGGCGTGATGACCACCCGGATAATCCACTACTTCCTGATGTGGGTATTTATCCTCTTCCTCTTCATTCACGTCTATCTGGCCAACATCGAGGGATTGGCTCCCAGCAAGATCATGTTCTTCCGCAAAGAGCATGGCGGCCTGGTCTACGATCCCGATCTGCATAACATCGTTGGCGTTGACGACTTGCACGACGAGGAGAAGAAGTAAAGAAGCGCTTGATAATATCTGACGGCCCGCCTGCCTCGCAAGCGGGCCGTTTGCGCATAAAACTGCGTTGTGGAGACGGCCATGGCTGATCTTCATCAGCGGTCTGCGACGACGCAGAAGGACAGATTGGACGTGACGACCGATGTGCGAATAGCGGTCTTGGGCATCGGCAACGTCTTAATGCTCGACGAGGGCCTGGGCCCGCGAGTTGTTGCCGAACTCAATGCCCGCGTTGAGTTTCCCCCCGGTGTAGAGGTGCTCGATCGAGCGACGATGGGCATGGCGCTGCTGGCCGAGATGCCTGCCTGGGACGTGATGCTGGTTATAGACGCTGTGGATAACACCGGACTGGCTCCCGGTACGGTGCTCAGCTTCGCTCCCGAGGACATCGCGGCGCAGCAGGTCTTTCACGGGGCTCACGATACCCGCTTCAGCGACGTGCTGCAGGCCGCGGCTCTGCTTGGATACCAGGTGGAGGGGCACTGCCTGGGCGCTCAAGTTGCTAACATGGCGCCAGCGGACTACCAGATCGGCCTGACCCCTGCGGTTGAGGCGGCCCTGCCTTTGCTGATGCACGCCGCGCTGGACTTCCTCGCGCAGCGCGGCGTGCGAGCCGTTGACCGCAAAAGCGGCAGGGCCTGGGACGGCGAGCG
>JAISMZ010000224.1 GCA_031276475.1 Coriobacteriales bacterium | reverse complement strand
GCCATGCCGCGGCGGTATTCATAAAGCGAGCCGGCACTGATCTCCAAGGTGGGCAGCCAATGTTCTTGCCAAAACGCCCCGATGCTCATCTCGGCGTCAGTGTCGTTCAGCGGCGTGTGTGGCTCAGCAGCAACCTCAGCAACAGCTTCGGTCGCACACTTTGCCAGCTTGTGAAAGGAAAACTCTATCCACCATCTACCCGATTTGCCAAACCTGATTTGCATACCTGCTCCTTCTTCTCTGACGACACTGCTCAAGCGATTGCAGGGTTGATGATATAGGAGCCACCATCTTCTTCCAACGTGAGAAAGCAACGGCTCCACTGGATCCACGTGACAGAAGTTTGAGGTATGGGAGAAGGGCGGTGAGAGATCTGCGCCGATGCCTATTTTGTCTCGGACTGCCTTTCGTCCGCTGACAGGAATTCTTCTAGGGTTAACTTCAGTTCTGGGACGTTTTGGCTTGCGATGCCCCAGACTATATCGGGATCGATTGTTCCGTAGTGATGCTGAATTTTATCGCGCATCCTGCGGATGCTCCGGTAAGGCACAAACTTTAAGATCTGGTCCGATAAGCCCGGCTCTATCTGTAATACCTGCGCCAAATTCTCGGCGATTTGGCTGATACTGTGTACAACGCTGTACTGAAGATCATAGTCTTGGATAAAACCCTCCTGTGTTTTTGCTCGCTTAAGCGTCGTCGCTATGCGATCGGCAAAGCCTATGGCGATAAGCAGTTTATTTCGAACTCTATCATCCATAAAGCACAATGCCGTCGCATTCGATGCTGTCCTGCATCTTGTCTCGGAGTACGCTACCTGCCAAAGCTGAGCGCGTGATCAGATCTACGGGTACCGAGAGTGCCTCTGAGATTTTCTCCGCAGTGTCTTTTGTGTCACTCATGTTATAACGCAACCGCCCATCCACGTAAAGGTCGAGGTCGCTTTTCTCAGTCTGCTCACCGCGTGCGTATGAGCCAAATAGCACAACCCGACGCAGATCTTCAGCGTCGTCAAGCAGTATCGGGAGAGCCCGGTTGCGTATGTCATCTATCGTGCAGAGCATCATCTAAAGGATTATACAGCATTGCCAGTGCGGGGGTTCATCAGGCTTTGAAAGCCAGAGACAAGAAAGGCTTCACCCTGATCGAGGTGATTGTGGTGCTGGTGATCCTGGCGATTTTGGCCGCGATTGCGATTCCGGCGCTGACGGGATATATTGATAAGGCGAATCAGCGGGCGGCGATTTCGCAGGCCGGCGTGATGCGGACTTCCTTGCAGTCTATCGCTTCAGAGAGTTATACAACTCCTACGGGCACAGGGAATGACAATGCGTTTAATAGCGTCGTATACCCAGGATCAGCTACTCTGGGCCCCGGTGGCTCCATTCCCGGCTATTCCCCGATTACAACGGCTGAGAGCAAAACAATTGCAGCAGAGTTAACGGCGCTTACGGGAATTACCGTCGCCGATAGTAGTCTGAAAAATATTCACTATAAAGCCCGTGTCTTGGATCACTTTGATGTCAAGATTGGCGACTACTGGATAACCTTTAACGGAAAAGAGTATACAGCAAGCAAAACTGACCCCGGAGCTTGGACAGCACCGACATCATAGCCACAGCCAAGCATTAAAGGCCGTACTTGTTTAATGAACTCTCAAAAGGCCCCTCTGCGGAGGGGCCTTTTGAGTGATTGCACAGGCTGCTTGAATGTTACGTTTTATTAAGGGATCACGCTGTATTCGCCTTCCAGGTACTCCACCTTTTGACCGTTTATCGTCACAGTAAATCCAGTCAAAGCGCGGTTAGCATCGTACTTGATGTTCTGTAGGGGCTCGTCAGTTTCGCCCGTGGCCTTTACAACGTTTATTCCGGTAAGGGCTGTGACTTCATCCGCAAAAGTGGGATTATTTCCACCACTGACCCAACTATAGCCAGGAGCAGCCTCCTTAAGGAGAGAATCGCCCTCATATCCGCTATCGTCAACCTTGAAACCGCCAGTTCCGTAGCTGTCCGTCGCAATCGACTGCAGCGCAGTGCGCACTGCCGCAGCCTGCGCTGTGGCCGCCCTCTGATTAGCCTTGTCAATGTAGCCCGTCAACGACGGAATCGCAATCGCAGCCAAAATCGCCAGGATCACCAGCACCACAATCACCTCAATCAGGGTGAAGCCTTTCTTGTCTCTGGCTTTCAAAGCCAGACGCTTTACGATCAATTCCTTCATAATATACTCCTTCTCCTTGAACCCGGCTTTCCTTCCGGATTGGCTCGACAATTGACCTTGAGTGTCCATCTACCCTTCACTCACAACATGCACTATACCAACCTTCTTAGCATATGGATAGCCCCCATCTAAACAGACGAAAGGGGCTTGACAAACACTTTAATTTATGCTATGCACGCGTCACAACCAGATCGTGGTCACAATGAGAGCGAAAGAGCCGCCACAAGTGACGGCTCTGAACCTTTGGCGTACCCGGCGACCCTTTATCGACGGGCACTGCACTGCTCATCTTGGCACTTCCCGGAACCGATCTCAAGCTGCATTTTTATCGCCCGCCCGGCAGCAACCGTGCGCGCCAGCAGCGGCAGGCGGCTACAGCCTCACCCCTGCAAAGCAAAGCCATGGACTGCGTCTACAGCCCCAGCGCCTTCTTAAGCGACGCGACCCGGCGCCGCGAAACCGGGATCTTCTCCTCTTCGCCGGCCAGGGAAAGAAGCAGGGTGCCGCCGGATTGCGGGGCAACCTCCTCCACAGCGGCCAGATTTACCAGATAGCGACGATGCACACGGAAGAAGCCATAGGGCTCGAGTTTGGCTTCCAACTGGGCCAGCGAGACCGTGGAGAGATAGCGGTCCTGCTCGGTGTGCAGGTAGGAGTAGTCGTCCTTGGCCATGATGAAGCGAATCTTGTCGGTGGAGACGAGCAGTTTCTTGCCGCTCTTCTCCACAGGAATGCGCTCGGCACTGCCGTCTTTGGCGAACTGCGTGGTGTAGTGTGCAACCTTGGCAAGAGCCTGGAGCAGCCGCTCGGTCTCGACGGGCTTTACCAGGTAGTCCACCGCGTTAACGTCAAAGGCCTTGGCCGCGTGCTCGCTGTAGGCGGTCACAAAGACGATGGCCGGTGGGTACTTCAGGCGTCCCAGGGCCTCGGCCAGCTGCAGGCCGTTGGCGCCAGGCATCTGGATGTCGAGAAACATCACGTCGGCGCCTTTGTCCTTCAGGCGCTCGATGGCTTCGCGGACGTTGGTCGCCTCGGCGGTTACCTCTACCTTGCCGGTCTCATCCAGCAGGAAGCGCAACTCGGAGCGGGCGGGTGCTTCATCGTCAACAATAATCGCTCGTATCATTTTTTCTTACCGCCTTTAGTCGTTACCCGTTTATCGGGCCGAGTGTTAATGTTACCCGGGTCCCTTTTCCTAACTCTGATTGTACCGCAAGCCCGGCATTATCGCCAAACAGACTGCGCAACCGTTCATCCACATTACCCAAAGCGATACCAGAATGCTCGCGAGCGGGGTCCATCATGTGTTGTTGTACATCTTTTGCGATGCCAATGCCGTCATCGGTCACAGCAATCTGGGCAACGCCGTCAACCACCTCAGCCGTAATGTCGATGCGCAGGGGCTTGTCGTTGCGCATCCCGTGGCCGACGGCGTTTTCTACCAGCGGCTGAATGATGAACGACGGCACCAGCATCTGCGACATCTCGGCGGGGATGTCGCAGTTCAACGTGACGCGATCCTCACCAAAGCGAGCGATCTCAAAACCCAGGTAGCGCAGGGTCTGGGCCTGCTCCTGCTCCAGGGTTATCAGATCCATCGAGCCCTCCAGTGTGCTGCGATAAAACTTGGCGAATTCGCGGAGAAGGATTCGTGCGCGTGCCGGATTGGTGCGAATCAGCGCCGCGATGGTATTGATGGTGTTGAACAGAAAGTGCGGGTTGATCTGGGCCTGCAACGCCTTGAAGCGCATCTGGGTGGCCAGCTCGCGCTGCTGTTCCAGCTCAAAGAGTTGCAGTTGCTGCTCCATCAGGGTGGCAAAGCCCTGAGCGAGGGCCAGCTGGGTCTCGTCGATACTTTTAGGTGAACGGTAATAGAATTTGAGCACGCCGATCGCCTCTTCGCGCAGCACCAACGGCACGACGATCGCCGCCTTGAGGTCGGTGGAGTCGGTGGGCCAGCCAATAACGTCCGCAGAGCCGAGTACCTGTGTCTGAACATCGCGCAGCGCGGTTAACGTGGCGGTGGTCATGATGGGTGAGCCGATGGGGTGGGCGTCCTTCTCAATACCTGCAAATCCAATGACTGATTCGCGATCAGTTATCGCTACGGCATTAGCCATCGTGGCTGGCAGCAGTTGTCGGCAAACCTCCTGCGCCGAGCTGACATTCAGGCCGCTGCGCATATAGGGCAGGGTTTGGGTGGCCAGTCGCAAAATCAGTTCACTTTGACGGGCGCGCAGGCGAACGGGATCGAAGGTTGAACGCACGATTAAGAATATCAGGATGGCCATGGCAGTGGCGACGAGAAGGCCGATCAGCCAGTGGCCCTCGGTTACAATCGTCGTGATGGCAGCGGCGAGCAGCAGCACGAGCAGCACGAGCAGCAGGATATCTATTAGTGGTGGATAGCGCTTCATGAACCCATTGTACTATTCTCGGGCCCCGCTTGGCGAGCGGCGTTGCCAAACTGGGCTGTTGGGCGTTTGCGCGGCGGGAGAAGAAGTGCTCAAAGCGGTGATCCGCTTGCGCCCATCGAGAAAACTGC
>JAISMZ010000213.1 GCA_031276475.1 Coriobacteriales bacterium | reverse complement strand
GGAGGGCAGGCGTCCCTTTAAGGTTCAGCCGGGTCAGACTGCCATGCTCTCGGTACTTCCCGCTGGCGAGTGCATGTTTGTCGTCTCGGCACAGGGTGATGATTATCTGGAGTTCACCGTTAAGCGCGTGGGCTATGTGACCGAGCAGATACACGCTCTTGAGGCTGGTGACCAGGTGGGGTTGCGCGGTCCGTACGGCAACTGGTTTCCCTACGAGGAGCTGCGCGGCCGCGACGTGCTGTTCATTGGCGGCGGCATCGGGCTGGCGCCCCTGCGGGCACTTATCACCTATATGCTTGCGCATCGCCCCGACTACGGACGCATCGACCTGGTCTACTCCGGTTCCACGCCGGGCGATCTGGTCTATTACGATGACATCAAAAACGTCTGGCCGCAGATCGACGATGTTCACGTACACCTCAGCGTCTATCGCGAGTCGCCCGACTGGGCCGGCGAGGTCTGCTATACGGCGCCCTTTCTGGAGAGCCTGGGCTTTGAGGCCAGCGGCCGTGTGGTCGTACTTTGCGGCGGCCCGAGTCTTTTCAACACCTGCCTTTCCAGTCTTGAGCGCCTGGGCTTTGCGGCATCAGACATCATCACAACGCTGGAGATGCGCATGAAGTGCGGCATTGGCAAATGCGGTCGCTGCAATATCGGCAGCCGCTATATCTGTCTTGACGGCCCGGTGTTCACCTTGGAGGAGTTACGCAGCCTCCCCGGCAGCGTTCACTGAAGCGGCGCTTCCCTGGGACTGTCCCGCTGATCCCCCTTTTTTGTCAGCGCAGGCGGCAGGCGATCTTGCCCAGTAGCTCAGTCACGTCTATCGGCTTGCCAACGTGATCGTCCATGCCGACGGCTCGGCACTTATCCACATCTTCTTTAAAGACATTGGCGGTCATGGCAATGATCGGCAGGGACCTCGCGCCGCCTGCTTCCAGGGCACGAATCTGCTGTGCTGCCTCGTAACCATCCATCACCGGCATCTGAATGTCCATCAGGATCAGGCTGTAGCGGGTGGGGTCGGCCCGAACCGCCTCAACCGCCTCGCGTCCATTGAGCGCCGTGTCAATGCTTACGCCGGTGGGCTCCAGAAGCGCTATGGCGATCTCGCGATTGACTTCAACGTCTTCAACGAGTAAGATAGTATGATCGCTTAAATCGAGGTCATCAGCCGAGACCTCCAGTCCGTCACATTCCCATTGCTGCTCGCCGGTGCCCTTGGCCTGCGGTACCGTAATGGTAAAGCTGAAGCATGAGCCCGCGCCCGGCGTGGAGGTCACCGTGATGTGTCCGCCCATCGCCTCGATGATGCGCTGCGATATCACCAGACCCAGACCGGTGCCGCCGTAGACGCGCGTCGTGCTGTTGTCAGCCTGCTCAAAGGGCTTGAACAGGCGGCTCAGCGCCTCGCTGCTGATGCCGATGCCGTTGTCGGTGACGCTGACGCACAGGGTAACGTCGTCGTTTTCACCAACGGCCGTCGCGCCCGCAACTCCGCCTCCGTTCGCGCCCGCCGCACCGTCGTCAGCGCCCGCAACGCCGCCGCCCGCCTCCGGCACTTTCGCTGGGTCCTCAACGCCGCCGTCGTCAGCGCCCCCGCCTCCGCTCGTCGTCTCGTAAGCAACCGTCAGACCGACGCTGCCGCCCTCAGCAGTGAACTTGCTGGCGTTGGACATCAGGTTGGTTATCACCTGGGCAAGCCGCTGGCTGTCGCAGTGCAGATAGCGCGGTATCCGCTCGTCAATCGAGCAGTCAAAGTGCTGCGACTTGCTGGCTATCGAGCTGCCACTGATATTCACGACGGTGTCGATCATCGCCTCAAAATCAAAGTCCGCAGGCGCCAACTCAAGCTTGCCCGCCTCAATCTTTGACATATCAAGAATGTCGTTGATCACGCCGAGGAGGTGCTTGGAGGCGCTCTCAATCTTGGCGATGCTGGTGTTGCGCGTTGTCTCATCGGTCGCCTGGCGGGCGATGTTGGACATGCCGAGGATGGCGTTCATCGGCGTGCGCATCTCATGGCTCATCTGCGCCAGAAAATCGCCCTTGGCGCGTGCGGCCGCCTCGGTCCGCGCGCGCTCAAGCAGGCTCATCCGGTTTTGGATGGCCACGACTATCGCGATGAACGCGGCCGTTATCAGAAAGGTGAACAGGGTGTCGATAAAGCGTTGGGTATAGGTCAGCGGGAAGACCAGTTCGGGATGAACGATGTCAATCCAAAAGAGCAGCGCCACAACGAGCAGGGTAACAACGGACATCAGCAGGCGAGCCCAGCCGGTAAGCAGAAGGACGATAACAACAAAACTGAGCACAAACTAGGTGGAAGTGCCGCCCTCAAAGCCGCCATTGAGCAGGTATACCAACGGAAACATAATATCGCAAAAACCGATAACGGCGAGCCATTTACAAACCAGATAACCGCCCTTGCGGTTAGTGAGGTAGATAAACAAAACGAGGCCGATAAGCATCACTATCTTGATTATCCAGATCGGATAGGTGGAGCGCTCAATCAGATGCCCCAGTATCGAGAGCAATGTGGCAACAAAGCCAGCGAGGCAGATCATGTTGAACACACGCACATCAAAAGGCAGTTCGTCGGCGTAGACGAGGCTGTTGAAAAAGCGCGTCATTCGTCCAATAACTGTTATTCGTTTCATCAATATCCTCCGGACACGGAATTTCAAAGCATAGTATAATGCATCTCTGCGGCGCCGAGCCGGGCGGTTTGACGCGAGCGGTGCTGAGGGTTAAAAGGAAAGGCTTTCTGTTGCCAGCTTCTTAAAGGTGACAACAGAAAGTCTTCCCCGCCTCCCTTTCATCCCTACTGACGAGCGGACCTACGAGAGGACGACCATGACCGACCAGCAAAAAACCCACCAGAAAGATCAGGACGCGGGAAGCACCGGTTTCATCGCTGCCTGGACGCTCCTGATCATGCTTGGTCTGGCCGTTGAGTTTTTTGGCCGCCTGCTTGGTTACGAGGGCAATCCGCTGGCGGTTCATTATCCCTGGGCGGCAATGTTTGCTGGCATGGCGGCAGTCGTTATCGTTCTCGCCGGCTATTTCACCCTTGCCGGCAAGCAGGCAAAACAGAGCACCATGAGTCGGCGCAAAGGCGTGCTGCTCCTCACCCTGGGCGCGTTCATGCTCGCCGGGTTCTTCATCTTTAAGCAGGTCATCCCTCAGATTTTTGGCTGATTGGCGTCAGCGCGCCACCAGTTCGTCGCAGATTGCGATGAAGGTTGCCGCATAGTAAATGGCCGTCGTTATCAACGCCATACCAAGGCCGCTGTAAAACGGGGCGATGATGGTGCCCGGCACAAGGCCAGAAAATCTCACGGCCGCGCCCAGGCCTACCATCACGGCGAGTACGATGTATGACGGGGCGTCAAAGAAGCTGAACATACTCACCAGGTTTTCGCTATATCCTCTAATGCGACGGATGTGCTTTCGCGCGATCATCAAGAACATGATCAGGAACAGGAGGTATACAATTGCCGCCGCCCCACCCATGGCCGCGACCCAAGCGGTTGACGAGGACGCCACGCCGGTGCTGGCAACGCCCATGCCGGCGGCGAGCCAGACGGCGGCGGCAAACAGCAACAACATCTTTGGACGGACTTTGAGCATCTCCAGCTCTTCCTTTCTCTCGAAGCGCCTGTTGGCAGTGATGCGCACCGCGGCGTTGGTTGTAGAGGGTGCCTGAACCGCTGTGCGGTACAAGACAGGCGCCCAGTGCGGTTGCCGCACAACCGCGCAAAAGCGGCATCATAGCATGGTTCACTTATATAAACTCCAATGGTACCACAAACCTATCATATCCAACACTGCCAGGGACGCGGCGCTAAAATTAGCTCACCGTTATGTTTCTTTAGTGTGTCCACCAGCGCCAGCCTGCAAGCACGACAGCAAAAAAGGCCCTTGAGCAGGGAATCTCAAAAATTGCAAAATGTCAAGTACCGTTTATCCGGGTAGACGGAGCTTGTTTGTGGAGAATTGTGAGCTATTGTGAAATTTACAAAATACGCGCCCGCGCGAGCAAAACGATTTGTGACGGGCAAGAAACGGCCAGACAGGGCGCATGCCGAGCATCGGATCGGTGGGTGAATTACGGTTTGAAGCTGGTGTTTCAGGGCAAAATGTGCTACTGTGAGACTTACAAGCATGCGCCTGTGTGAACAGGGCGATTTGCGGCAGGCAGGAAAGCGTGGGATCTGACGCGTGCCTGCTCGAACGAATTGCGGTTTTAAGGCCGATGCTTCTGGGCAACTGGGAAAGGCTGTAGGTGGGAATGAAAAAAAGAGGAGCGCGTTATCGTAAGCTGGCAGCGGAGGGGTGGAAGCTGCGCGGCAAGCTGCTCTCGCTGCTGCTTATGTTTGCGATGGTCGGCAGCATCCTACCGGTTGGCGCCCTTGCCCAGCCGGCACAACAAGGCGCCGAATCTGAGGCCAGCGCGGATGCGGGAGCCCCGCAACAGGACTCCGACAATGAAGCGCCCCCCCCCCCCCGACATTTCTGAGCCTTCAGCACCCGCAGAGGATTTGCAACCGCCTTCAGATCTGCCTGATGACGTAAGCCTGCCAACAGAAGAGAATGCCAGAGACGACAGCGAGGCGACCGAAGCCAACGCCGGCGCGGCCAAAGAGGGCGCTGCCGGTGCCGCGGCGGATAGCGCCAGCAGCGACGCGACCGACGCCAGCGCGGCTGCGGACGACGCCACGACCGATGTGGCCGCCACCGACGCCGACGCCGCCACCACAGACGCCGAGGACGAGAACAGCGGCGCGCTGAAACCCATGGCCCTTACGCCTCTCGCCGAGGCGACCGATCCCACGCACATTCATGTGGCAGCAGCGCCCCTGGGCGACGACGAGCAGGGCAACGGCTCCCCGCTGGCTCCTTACGCCACCCTCAACAAGGCCTTTATAGAAGCTTCGGACACCCAGCCTGCCACGGTTCACGTCATGACCGCCCTCAGCGTTCAGGTGCCTGCCCCGGTGTCCGGTGGCAAGCAGATCACGCTCTGCCCCGAGCCGGGCGAGCTGGGCGTAGAGGCTGTGGAGGGCGACCTGGTCATCTCGCGCTTTAAGGATACCGACGGCGACAGCACCGATACCAGCTACAAGGGCGTCCTGCTCAGCCTCGCCGCAAACAGCTCGCTGACCCTCAGGGACGTGATCATAGACGGGGCGGGAGTTGCTGCGGCCGATCCGGCCGTGAGCGTTCAGGGCGGCACCCTCATCTTGGATAAAACGACCATCAGGAACAACATCAACGCGACCAGCTTTGGCGGTGCCGTAGCGGTCGACGGCGCCACGGCAGTTCTTCGTATCACAAACGGGAGTACCATCACGCAAAACAGCGCTCCTGTTCGCAGGGGCTCGGGCGTCTATCTGAGGAACGGCGATGTTATCGTCTCCGACACCGCGCACCTCGGTGTTCTGGATGACGACAACGGCATCTACCTCGACCAGTCAAAGGTGCTCACCATCGAGGGCAACCTCAGCCCTGCCACCCGCGTGAACATCGACGGGCAGGGCAACGCGCGCATCGGCTCCACCGTTGCCGTGCGGCAAGGCGGCAGCGGCTACACAAACGACGAGGCGGCCACACTCCATTGGCGCACCATCTCCTACCAGGTTGCCAACGGCGCGGTGGGCGCAGAAGGTGCAGGCCCCTACGTCCTTGCCATGGGCGCGACCGATTTTTATATCGCCAGTGAGAGTGATCTCGCGGCGCCGGGAAACGACACCACCGGCACCGGCTCAGCGCAAAAGCCCTTCGCCAGCCTTTCGCGCACGGCCTATGAGCTGCCCAAGGGAACCGATCCCGCCACCACCACCCTGTCGATCAACCTCAATGGCAGCGTCAACGCCGCATCCCTTGCCGAGTTTCTTGAGGGCAACGTTGTGCTGAAGAAGGAGGCGAGTGCCGCAGACGCGCGAATCGTGCGCTCGCCGAGCTATAACGGCACACTGATCAAAGTGGCTGTGGATGGCCGCCTCACGCTGCGCGACGTCGTCATCG
Organism: Coriobacteriales bacterium; assembly: GCA_031276475.1. Classification (GTDB taxonomy): domain Bacteria; phylum Actinomycetota; class Coriobacteriia; order Coriobacteriales; family UBA8131; genus JAISMZ01. The sequence goes on along the minus strand of JAISMZ010000213.1, from coordinate 13,246 downwards.
ACGGCGCAAATGTCCCCAACACCGACTCCGCAGTTGTTCTTGCCTCCGGCGGCAGTGGCGCTGGCGGCGTCCTTACGATGGAGGGCGGGGCGATAACCAACAACAACGCCAAGAACGCTGGCGGCGGGCTGTACGTGGCGTACGGCACCTTTGCCATGACCGGCGGGGAGATATACGGTAACAGCTCCGGCTCAACGGGCAAGGACGTCTACCTCTTTGGCGGCACGATGAACCTCTCCGGCTCGCCGCGCATCGGACGGCCTATCGTGAGCAACGGTGTCTATCTGGGCACCGGCACGGCCCTGAACATCACCGGCGCCCTCACCCAGGACGCGGCCGTCTATCTTGAGGGTGCCCAGGACGCCGCCGTGGGGTTGTCCGTGGCGCTTAAGGCGGGCGAAGGCGGCTCGGGCAGCGCCACAGCAGCCGAGGCAGAGCTCCTGCGCTGGACCGGTGGCGTCTACAAGGCCGTCGCGGGTACAGATGGCCAGGCTGACAGCTACGTTCTCGCTTTGGAGGACAGTTGGTACGTTGCCTCGCCCGACGGCGACTACAGCGGCGACGACGCGACGCACTACGGATCCATCCATAGCCCCTTTGCCACTCTGGCAAAGGCCGCCTCGGTTACCAACGCCTCGGTTCCCAGTACGGCTTTTGTTATGGATGATATCAGTCATCCAGCACAGGCAACCATCGGCGCCAACCAGGATCTTACTCTGCTGCGCTGGGAGGGCGCGGATGGCAACGGCCCTGTGACGGTTCAGCGCGCCGAAGCCTTTGTCGACCGGATGTTTTACGTCACCGCAAACGGTAAGCTCACGCTGACAGACGGACTTACGCTGGACGGCGGCCGCGATAACACCGCCACCACGGGGTCGGTCGTCTATCTTTGGGTGGACAACCGAGTTACCCCCGACGCAACGGCCTCCTTTACGATGGAGGGCGGCAGCATTCAAAACAACCGCGGCTCCACCACCAACAGCGCCGTCTACTCGGCTACCTATGGCTCTGACGTTGCCGCCGTCTTTACGATGCACGGCGGCACGATAACAAACAACACCAGCGACTATGGCGGAGCGGTCTTCGCGGCCGCTGGCAACGCCGACGCGCTCGTCCTTTTGGGCAGCCCCGCGATAGGCATAAGCGACGGCGACAACGGCATCTACCTGCCTGCCAACAAGACGATAACCCTTGCCGGCGATCTGGCAGAAGACGCCCACGTGAACATCTATGAGGCCGCCGGCGAAAGTGACGGGCGTGTGGTTGTCACCAAGGCGCAGGGCGGAGGTATCGCGGAGGTATCGGCGGCGGAAGCCGAGCGCATCCACTACTGGCAAAACCGCTTTAGCATTGAGCCCAAGGTCGCTGAGGGCACCTATATACTCAGGGCGGCAGCGGTGTTTTGGGTGAGCAAGAACGGCCTTGACTCAAACGTTGGTACGCGCGAGGCGCCCCTGAAGACCGTAGCGCGCGCCTTTAATACGGCGGGAGCGGGCACCACGACGGTCTTCATCATGGACGAGGTGATAAGCCAAAACGCCACGGTCACCAGCGGCAAGGATATCACCCTTGCGCGAGACGACGCTGAGGATACTCCCAGCGAGGTTACTATTGGCTATGCCCCGGGCGCTGCGACGTACACGAGCCTGATTACCGTCAACAACGGCGGAGCTCTGACGCTTACCGAGGGCGTAGCGCTTGACGGAAGCACGGGCCCCGTGCCTACTATTGCTCTTGTTGACGTGAAGCAATCTGCGGCCTTTACCATGACGGGTGGGGCGATACGCAATAACACCGGAGAAGGGGTGGCATTAGCAGCGGGCACCTTTACCCTGTCCGGCGGCGAGATATCCGGTAACAATGGTGTTGGTGTCGCGCTCATGTGGAATGGATCAGACCCCTCCGTTTTCACCATGAGTGGCGGCAGGATTACCGCCAACAAGGGCAATGGGGTAAGCATCAGCGGCTACCAGAATGGCCTCTTTGCCATGTCCGGCGGTGAGGTATCGGGCAACGCGCTGACGAGCGGCTCCGACGTGTATGTCGCGAACAGCGGTAATACGGTGAGGCTCAGCGGCCTGGTCACGATAGGCGTGCCTGACTCGGACAGAGGTCTGGCATATCTCTCCAACGATAAGCCGGCGTTTACGGTAAGCGGCGACCTCGATCCCGCATCCTCAATAAACATCGAGGCCTATAGCGGTGCGGTTGGCAACACCGTGATTGCCACCAAATCGGAGGGCACCACCAATGACGACGAGGCAAAGCTGTTCCACTACCATGGCGGTCGCTTTGCCATTGTGGCACAGACGGACACCAGCTATGCGCTGATGGCACCAGAAAAGATTTTTGTCGCCGACCCGCAAAGCGCACAGTACGGAGCCCCGCTTGGCAACGACGTCACGGGCACCGGCAGCAGCACTGCCCCCTACGCAACAATACAGAGGGCGGTCACGGTGGCAAACCGCAGCATGGCAACAACTATCTGCGTGATGAACAATGTCACCCCTGATCCCAGCTGGACGGGGGCCGTTGTAATAGATGTCGGCAGGCAGATCACCCTCGATAAACACGAACAGCCGGTTACGGTCAAGCGCGGCGAGGCACAAGTCTCCGAGATGTTTCAAGTGGCAACCAACAGTACCTTCACGCTTGCCGATGTTACCCTGGACGGCAGCCGGGAAGGCACCACTGCCGCAACGGGCACCGTCGTCCGCATCTACGCATCCAGTGCAGGCTCGGCGACCTTTAACATGGTTGCCGGCGCGATCATAAACAACAGGGCATTCGGCAACAACGTCGGCGGGGCGGTGGCCTTCTACAACTGGCATGTCAGCTCATCGTCCATCTTTAATATGTACGGCGGCATCATCACGGGCAACACGACCCAGGGAAACGGCGGCGGTGTAGGGCAGGGCTGGGAGTCGGGCGCAGCCTCTAATACACAGATATTCAACCTCTACGGTGGCACCATTGCGGGCAACACCGCTGGTGGCAAGGGAAACGATGTCTATATCGTATCCCCCTACCTCAACCTCCGCGGCGCTGCCTCCAATCCCTACTCCGACCCTCAAAGTCCCACGCCAACGGTCATTGGCGGCGAGCTTGAGGCAGACGACGGCGGCAAGGAAAACGGCCTGTATCTGAATGTGGATCCCGATTGGGGAATCAGGCCCTCCCTCTCTGGCGACCTCGCGCCAGACTCGTCCATCACCGTGGAGTATATGCTGGGCGAGGCCGCCGAGGCCGTACTCATGAACAAGACCTCTGCCCCCGACATTCCCACCAACACCGTAGAGGCTGGCTACTTCTACTACCGCTACAACAAATATACGGTCATCCAGAACGCGACGCATAACGCCTACATCCTCAAACCGCCGCAAGAGATCTACGTCAGCGCTCTTTTTGGCACCGACGGTATCGATGGTACCGGCAGCGAGGACCGTCCCTTCCAAAGCCTGAAGAAGGCCTTTGACGTGGCGGGGTACGGCTACCTCACCACCGTTTATATCATGGACAATCTGACGCAGGGCGTGGAGTGCTCCATAACAAACAAAACCACATCGGGGTCAAAGGATATCGTGCTTGTGCGCTATGAGGGCGGACTTAAAGATGCTGCGCCCAATCCGGTGCTGCTCAAGCGTGGCGAAAGTTATATGGGTTACCTGTTCAAAATGGGCTGGGGGGGCGGGACGCTTACCTTAGGGGACGGCATCACGGTAGACGGCAGCCGCCTGGCAAGCGAGCCCACTGCGGCGCTGGTCTGCCTGGAGGGCGGCACTTTTAAAATGGAGGGCGGCACGCTCACCGGCAACGCCGGTAGCACCACGGGCGGTGCGGTCTATGTCTCCTATGGCAGCTTTCGTATGACGGGTGGCACCATCACGCGCAACAGCGCCGAGTATGGCGCGGGCGTCTACCTGAGTACCGACAACAATGTGCAGTTTATCATGGAGGACGGCAAGACGCTGGACGCCGATGAAAACGAGGTGACAACAAGCGGGCGTATCACCGAGAACTGGGGCATCTTTGGCGAGGCCGTGTATTATTGCGGAGGCACGATGAGCCTCTCCGGATCCCCTGTCATTGGTGTGAACAAAAGCGACAATGGCATTCACCTCGTCGCGGGGCGCACGCCAGCTCTTACGGGCGACCTGGACGCTGGCGCGCGTATCAACTATGAGAACAGCACGGCGATGCCTGCGGGGCGCACTGTCCTTGTCACCAACGGCCACACCGCCTCAGCCACCCAGCTCTTCTGCCCGCGCAAGGCGATTGCCGCCTCTGGCGCTGACTACGCTGTGGGGGCTGATACCGTCAGCGACAACGTGACCTACTACGTTGCGCCAGGCGGCGATGATGAGGCAGGCGACGGCTCCGAGGGCGCCCCCTTTGCCTCGTTGGCCCGGGCCTTTACCCTGGCGCCTGCCGTCGTGGGCGCAAAAACCAGCATCTATGTTACGGGCGACCTCAGCGCGGGCGACGTGGCGCTTGCGCGCGAGGGACAGGATATCTCCCTGCACGCGGCCGAGGGTGCGGGAGCCCTCAGCGTGACACGTGCTACAGATTACCGCTACCACCTGCTGGCCGCGACCATGGGCGGCCGTCTCACGCTGAACGACCTCTGCTTTAACGGCGCAAAGGAGACGGGAGCCTTCAACCGCTCCCTGGCCTATGTCATTGGCAGCGGACATACTGCCAACAACGCTACGGCTGCCGGCGGGCTGCTGACCCTTTCAAGCGGCTCGCTTAAGAACAACCGCTCAGACACCCCTGCCGGCTCCCTTCACGGCGGCGGGGCTGTTATGGTGATGGGGCGGCTGACCACGGCCCGTGCCACCTTTACAATGACCGGCGGAGAGATATCTGGCAACGAGGCGGTGGGCGCCAACGGCAGCGGCGGCGGTGTGCTGCTCGCAAACAATGCATCCGCTTTTGTGCTGAGCGGCGGGCTGATAACAGGCAACAGCGCGACCGCCGCCACGCTCAATGAGTACGTCGGCTCAGGTGGCGCGGCTGTATACGCCGGCGTCGGCTCCGCGCTCACCGTATCTGGTTCGCCACGCGTCGGCGCCGGCGAGAGCGCCGCAGCGCGCTACGCCGACAACGGCGTGCGACTGATCAGTACCAACTTCACCGTTGCTGGCGACCTTTCAGAAGAAGCGCATATCAACGTTGAAGGGCGTAATGCCATCTATGAACCTAACCTGCTAATCGCCCGCAAGGACGGAGCCGGCGAGGTCGTAAGCGAGCAGGAGGCCTACCATTTCTTCTGGATGCCGCGCGGCCTTGAGGTGGCGCCCAAAGAGGGCTCGAATACCGACTATGTTCTGCGCGTCCAGGATCTCTACGTCGCTGAGCCGGGCAGCGAGCTGGGAAGCGAGTTTGACGGCGATGACGTTAACCATCGTGGCACCGAAAGCGAGCCCTTTGCCTCAGTTGCACGGGCTGCCGAGGTCGCGTATGTGAGCGGTTACAACGGCCCCGTTGTGAATATCTATGTGATGGAGGATGTTGAGGTTCACCGAGAAGCGTTCATCAGGGGAGAGTATGCGAACGTAGCACTCCAGAAATACCCCAAGGCAAATGACGATGAGGTAACGCTGAGACGTGCGCTCGGCAACACGGAGCGCATGCTCCTTCTGTCCCAGCGATGGCAGGCAATGTCCATCACCGGCCTCACGCTCGACGGCGCCGGTGATCAGGTCACAGGGGCAAGCAGCCTCGTTCAGGTGGATATGCGCTATGGCGGGCATACAGGTAGCTCTGCCTATGGAACTCAGGCTCTGACCCTGGAGGATTGTCGCCTCGTCAACAACAACGGAAGCCCTGCTGTCTTCCTGTACGCATGGGGCTCTGACCCGATGGGCACGACCACAATAACCTTCACCATGCGCGGTGGCGAAATCTCGGGCAATACCGCCACGGATGGCGCGGGCGTATATGCCGAACGAGCAGCCGGCAAGTATCCTCATAGCAACTCCTGGCTGCGCCACGTGAACCTGACCTTCGAGGGCGGTGCGCTGATTGCAAACAACCATGCGACGGGCGCGGGCGGCGGGCTGAACAACAGGGAATACTGGGGTGGCGGCACGCTCTATTTGAAGGGCGCGACCTTTACCGGCAACACGGCGGGCGGCAATGGCGATGCTATAGAAAGCAGCGGTCCGCTGATGCTCTACGGCGGCGACGACCCGCTTGTCATCGGCCAGGACAAGGACGACAACGGCCTTTATGCATATGCCCACATTCCCACTCTCGTCGGCTCTCTGGCTGAGGGTTCCCACGTAAACATCGAGAGCAAAAGCGACGCTTCGTCGGGCGCTGTCGTCGTCAACAAGACCGTAGAGGAGACGAGCGCCGATGAGGCGGGGCTCTTCTTTTATCAGACAGGCTACTACGTTATCGCCCGCGGCAGCGCGACAACCTACGTCCTCGATGTACCCACCGATCTCTATGTGGCAGACGCGCAGAGCGGCCAGTACGGTGCCTCTCTGGGAAACAACGCCAACAGGGGTACGCCGGACAGTCCCCTTGCGACGCTGCCCTTTGCCGTTAGCATTGCCAAGGCGAATGCTGCCACGGTTATCCACGTCATGAACGACCTCACGCAGGCATCCGCCGCGAGCCCCGCCGCGGGTAGAACCATCACGGTAAAGCCCTGGGACGGAGCGCAGGTAGATGGAGAGCCGGTTTCCATTGTTGTTAAGCGCGCCACGACGGCGCCGAACAATGCGCCTTTGTTCAGTGTTGGCGCGGGCGTCAGTCTGACGCTTGAGGATCTGATACTAGAGGGCAGCCCCGCGTCCACCACATCGCTGATATCCCTCAGCGGCAGCGGCAGCGCCGGACAGCCTGACGCTACGCTTAATCTGATGAATACCACGATTAAAGACCATGCCTCGTTTGACGGCTCTAACAGCACCACGCAGTATGGTGGTGCCATGACCATCTCTGCACCCTATGCGACCAGCAGGGCGGTACTGACGATGTCTGGTGGAGCGCTCCTGAACAACAGGGCGCAACTATACGGCGGCGCCATCCGCGCGCACGGCGCGGGAGCTTCTCTGGCCTTTACGGATGGGACTGTGATAAGCGACAATGCGGTTGAATGGGCTGGTCACAACAATAATTATGCTCTCGGTGGTGCGCTTTGTCTTACCGAGGGCGCCCAGGCGACCCTTAGCGCTGCGCGCATTGAGGATAACCTCGCTCGGGCAACGAACGGCGATTATACCGGTACCGGCCTTGGCGGCGGCATCTATGCGGGACCAGACACGGTGGTCATCATCCGCGGCGGCACGACTATCGCCAACAATGCTGCGGAAGGTCCCAACGCACAAAGCGGCCTTGGCGGCGGCATCTATGCGGCGGCAAACGCGCTGGTCACCGTCATTGAAGGAAGCACCCTCACCGGCAACAGCGCGGCGACGGACTTCTCTGTCCCACGGTTTAAAGGCAGGGCGGTCTTTCTTGCGACCGGCTCGACCCTTCATATCGCTGGCGAGATACGAATAGGTACCAGCGAGGAAGATAACGGCGTATTCATCCAAGACGCAGGGGCAACGGGTAAGATCGTTCAGACGGCGCCGCTGGCCACTGGCTCCATCGTGAACATCGAGGGCAAGACGGGAAGCGGTGAGCTTACCGCCGTGGTGCAAAACCAGAGCGGTCGCGCCAACATGGTAGAGTCCACCTACTTCTACTGGCAGCCGCCCGCCGGTGGCACGACGAACAACGGGATGGGTCAACCCGGACGGCGCATCGTTTCGCACCATGGCGACGAGTACGTGCTTGCCAATACGGTGGATTACTATGTGGCGGACAGCGCCATAGACGGCTCGGACGCCAACCCGGGCACGGTGCAGTATCCCTATGCGACTCTGGCGCAGGCCTTTGCTGCGGCCGGGCTAAGCGATAGCTCCTACATCAACATCTATGTCAAGACGGATCTGCCCCTTAACGGCTCCGAGCTTCATGTTCCCGAGGATAAGGACATCACCGTCCTCAAGTACCGCGAGAATCCCGACGAGGTAACCGTCACGCGCGGCGCCAGCCACGGGGGCTACCTCTTCTCGGTTTCCCAGATGGGCAGCGCGGAGTATCCGGAGCGTCTGACCATAAAGGACCTCACTTTTGACGGCAATGCCGTACAGGACGCGCGTGCCTTTGTCTACGTGCATGGCGGCGAGTTTGTTCTGAGTGGCGACAGTCGGCTGATTAACAACACGGCCGACGAGTGCGCTGGCGTGCTGATAGACAGCCAGGGAAGCTTTGTCATGGACGGCGGCTCGATAGCAAACAACAGCTCCGAGCACGGAGCCGGGGCGGTTGATATTGTCCAGGGCAGCTTCCTGATGTATACCGGCGTAATCTCGGGCAATGCCGCCTCGACCACCTTGACGGATCTGGCTCTGTTCAACCCGCTGGCTCCGCCTCCCTCCGGGCCGGTCTATGACATGACGCTGGTGGGCGGCGGCGTGCGCATCGGCGACGGCAGCTTTGAGATGCTTTCCGGCGACATCGTTGGCAACCAGGGCGGCGGCGTGGTGTTTGGTCATGCCAACGCGGCTTTCCTCGTCTCCGGCGACTCCACAGTAGGCAACGCCAGAAGCGACAACGGCGTGCTGCTCGGTGAAGGGCAGATGGTCACGCTGACGGACGACCTCGCCGTGGGCGCGCGCGTTAATATCGCGGGAAAGCCTAACGCCGAAAACGGCACACGAGTCGTGAAAAAGACCGTAGGCACGGTGGATGCCGAGGAGGCGGAGCGCTTCTACTGGCAGCCGGGCTTTTATAGCATCTTTGATGAAAGCGCCAACGACGGTGAGTTCTACACGCTCGGCGTCTTGAGGGTTGCCTACATCAAGACCGAGGCCGACGGGATAGAAAACATCGCCAAAACGCGCAACCTGACGCTGACCTTTGATCAGGACGTCCTCACCACGGGGGGCGACCTGCATGAAGACAACATCACCATCACCTTTAAGGACGACAGGGGCCAGATCATTGAGAAGGGGAGTCTGACCAAGACCGACGTGCCCGGCGTTTATCTGCTGCCGGTGACGGGCACCTGGGCAGAGGGCGACGAGGTTGTTGTAGCGGTGCAAAAGCCAGACGTCACTTTTACCCCCACGGAGCGCGAGACCCTGCTGCACTGGGACAACCGCCCGCAGATCACCTATGTCAGTGCCATAGCCGACGGGGTAGCCTACGAGCAGACTTCTACCAAGATCACACTCAGTTTTGCGATGTTTGCTCCGTGGCTGCCCGAAAACAACCCCGTGATGAACGGCACGCCGGACGCGCTCAGTCTTAACAACATCACGCTTATCCGCAAAGTCAAAGGCGGCGAGGATACGGTTGAGAAGCGTGCGGATGGCCTGAGTTTTGTCAGTCTGGGCGTCTACGAACTTTTGATAGGCGGAGCTTGGGAGGAAGGCGACGAGCTTGACGTCCTTGTCACACACCTGGACTTTGGCATTGAGCCCGACAGGCGCACGGCAACCCTTCATCATTATGTCGCTCCCGCCCCCGAGCCTGAGCCTGAGCCTGAGCCCGAGCCCGAGCCGGTGTTGCCGCAGGATCCCGAGCCCGAGCTGCCCGAGCCCGAACCTGAACCGCCACTGCCCGCACCCGACTCGCCGCCTGAACTTGAGCCTGTGGCCGATTCAGCATTCACATCCGAGCCGACCTCGACGCCCGAACAGCTACCGGCCCCGGCGCCTGGCACCGAGCCGACAACATTGCCTGCGCCAGCACCGGCAACGCTGCTGACGCCCGAACCCGCCTCCGAACCCGCCCCCGAAGCACCAGAGGCAACGCCTGACGACGAGCAGGAGCCGATCTTGCCCCGCGCTGAGCTTAAGGCAGTCTGGGCGCTGTTGAACCTGCTGTTGATCATTGTTGGCGCTGCTTTGGGAATCCTGCGCGTGGCAGCAAGGGTACTGGGACGCGTCCGGCATCGTCAAGACGAAGACGACAGAGATAAGACCGCGGCGACAGATTTCTCCGAAAACCGTGACGGCAAAGATGACGCACGCCGCCGCAGCTCGTTGGCGGGTCTGGCCGCAAGGATGGTCGCCCTGGTATTTGCCCTGGCCGCCATCGTCCTCTTCCTGCTCACCGAGGATATGCGCAACCCGATGGTGATGATTGACGGCTGGACGCTTCTGACTGCCCTGCTCGTTGTTGCGGAGGCAGCGCTGATTGTCGCGGATATCGTATTGGTTAAAAATGCCAAGCGCGAACGTGACGGGCAAGACGACGCGAGCGGCACCGACGCTTTCAGGCCTCTGTAGCGTCGTCCGCGTCTGTCACGTCTTCATCCACAGCGTCGTCTGCGGCGTCGTCTGTCACGTCTTCATCCACGGCGTCGTCCGCGGCTGCGATGTCGGCGTCGTCTGCGGCATCGTCCGCGGCGCCGCCCGGACCCAGCAGACCCGCGGCCTCGGTCATTGGCAGCTCCTGAACCTTGCCCAGCTTGCGCGAGATGTTGCGCGATTTTGAGCCGATCCGCTCGATGTCGTTGGAGGCGGAGTCCAGCTTGCGGCGAACCCCGTCCAGCAGGCCGGCAAAGCGACCGAACTCCGTTTTTACCGCCCCGAGGGTCTTCCAGACCTCGCTGGTGCGTTTCTCGATGGCCAGCGTGCGAAAGCCCATCTGCAGCGAGTTGAGCAGCGCCACCAGGTTGGTTGGGCCGGCGACGATCACGCGAAAATCACGTTGCAGGCGCTCAAACAGCCCCGGCCGGCGCAGCACCTCGGCGTAGAGCCCCTCGGTTGGTACAAACATGATGGCAAAGTCGGTCGTTCGCGGCGGGTTGATGTATTTGTCGCGGATATCGCGGGCAAACACCAGAATCCGCGCCTCCAGGCGGGCGGCCAGCAGCTCGGCGCTCTCCTCGCTCGTGCCCTCGTAGGCGTCCAGCAGCCGCTCGTAGTCTTCCACAGGAAATTTGGAGTCTATCGGCAGCAGCACCACCGAGTTATCGTCGTCTTTGCTCGGCAGGCGCACGGCAAACTCCACGCGCTCCTGGCTGCGCGGCTTGGGCGCGGCGTTGGTCTCGTACTGCTCGGGGCTCAATACCTGCTCGAGTATCGCCCCCAGTTGGTATTCACCCAGGTTGCCGCGAGTCTTCACGTTGGAGAGTACCTTTTTCAGGTCGCTCACCCCGCCGGCCAGCGTCTGCATCTCGCCCAGCCCCTTATGCACCTGCTCCAGCTGGTTGCTGATCAGCTTGAAGGACTCGGCAAAGCGCCGCTCCACGGTCTGTTGCAGCTTCTCGTCCACCGTCACGCGCATCTGCTCCAGCCGCGCCTCGTTGCTCTGCTGAAGCACCGTCAGCCGCTGCTCCACGGCCTCGCGATTCTCGCCCAGACCCTTCTCTACGGCCTCGCGGTTGGCGGCCAGGCCCTTCTCCACAGTTTCGCGGTTTTCGGCCAGCCGTTTGTCCATGCTCTGCTGAATTGTGGAGAACGACTTGGCGAGCTCCTCTCGCGTGCCCGCCTGTGCTGCCGAGGCCTCCTCGCGCGCGGACTGCTGGGCGCGGGTGTTCTCCTCGCGCGCCGCTTGGGCCTGTGCCTGGGCCTCCGTGCGGCTGCGGGCAAACTCCTCGCGCAGCAGGGCGTCGGAGCGCGCAAAGTCGGCGTCCAGCGCGCTCAGGCGTTGCTGTTGGGCGGCCAGCGACTGCTGTTGCGCGTCGAGCAGTTCCCGGGCCTGGGCGAGCTGCTCCTGCAGGGCCGCGAGCTGGGCCTGTGTGCCCGCCGCCGCACTCGCCACCGCCGCGCCGCCGCCCGCCCCCCGGCGCAGCACGACCACCAAAACGGCGGCTCCCAGCACCACCAGCACCACCAGCAACAGCACAACAACGAGGGCAATCGGTTCCACAGAGTCTCCTTTCCCAGACCCTCACATGCTACCATAATGCGCGATAGGAAAGCGGGGCATCTGCGCTCGGCTGTCCTTCTCCACATCTTTTGCCCGCCCCGCCGGAGATGGCGGTTTTGGTTATACTATGGCAAGTGTACGAAAGGAGCCTGAGCCGTGGTTCAATACGAGGACAGTCGTGAGCGCATCCAGAACCTGATAGTCGTTGCCGCTGTTGATGGCTACGCTGCCGAGCATGCCCTGAAACCGGTGGATGCCTTTGATTTGTTTGACAGAAACGGGCTGTTCCAGGTTCTGAGAGACAACTATGAGACTCTCCACACCCAGGGCTTGGATGAAGGCGCCCGCTTTGCCGCCGACTATCTTTTAAGGCGGGGGAGATGAGCAGGCTGGTACTTTACCACGGTTCCAACAGAGACTTCGCATCCGTGTCCCTGGACAAATCCAGAGACAGGAGGGACTTTGGAAAAGGGTTTTATACGACTACCATCAAAAGCCAGGCCGAACAGTGGGCAAACAACCTGCGCACACGTTACGGCGGGCAGGGGCGCTTCCTCTACGTTTTTGAGTTTGACTGGTCAGACGAGCTCAAATATAAAGTCTTTGAGGGCCTGAATCTTGAGTGGCTGGAGATGGTCAGGGAGAATCGTATGCTGGGTGGCCTGCAACATGCCTCTGATGTGGTGCGAGGGCCGGTGGCAAATGATGACACGATGCCCACACTAGCACTTTACGTAGACGGGCTGCTCAGCGCCGACGCGGCTTTAACGCAGCTGGCCTATTTTAAGGCAAACGACCAGGTATCCCTGCATACAACTGCGGCGCTGTCCCGCTTACGGATGACAGACAAGGTTTTACTATGAGCGAGAAGTATAGCTACCGGGGCAAAAACCTCACCACCTTGATACTTGCCAAGCTGGAACACGTTGCCTGTATCATTGCTGACAGGGAGCAAATCACATTTGAACAGGCATATCGCGAGTTTATGCAGTCGAGGGCTTTTGAGAATCTGAGGAACACCGAGACGCAGCTGTGGGGCGAGAGCGCCGAGTTCATCGTAGATGATTATTATCGGGAGAGAAGCGGTGGAGACTGATGCCGGTGGCGGAGGTGATCGCACGTCGTCCGGCCACAATCTCGCCTATCCTTTGGGCGGGAACACCAATCTCTTTTGCAAGACGATACTTTGTTATGCCCAGCGGTACGAGGTATTCCTCGTTAAGAAGCTCGCCCGGCGTTACTCCTCGTTAAGATGACACAGAGGGACGGGATGACACAGAGGGATGACACAGAGGGATGACACAGAGGGACGGGATGACAGACACAGAGGGACGGTTCTTTTGTGTTCCTGGAGGCA
>JAISMZ010000161.1 GCA_031276475.1 Coriobacteriales bacterium | reverse complement strand
TGCAATCTTATAAGAATAGTATACAATGAGACCTGTACGGGTAGGCAGTTCATCACCCTTGCAGCGTGTTGGCAATGCCGCTGGTGTTTGCGGCTCGCGCGGCCCGTACTCAGGGAGTAGACAGTAAGGAAAACGATGCGTTACGGTCAGATCTATATCGGTACCATCAAGCTGGGCCACGCCCGGATGCGCTGTCGCAACCACGGCATAATGCCTGGGCACAGAGCTGCAGTCAGCCCGCCTCGGCGGGCGTTCACGCTGTCAGGACGAGCGGATAGACGCCTCCGATAACGGGAACTGCGGCTTCGAGGAATCGAGGCCTTTTTTGTGCTTCGCATCCAGACCGCCGGTGAGCTCAGTTTGCGGTACGGCAGACGGCCCCGATCTCAGGCAGGCGGCAGGCCCAAAAAAAGCCCGTCCGTCTGAACAGCGTTAAAACCAGAAGGAGGAACTACCCGGTGAGTAAGCAATTAAAGCAAATAGCAATCTACGGCAAAGGTGGCATTGGCAAGTCCACCACGACGTCCAACCTCTCGGCCGCGCTGAGCGACCTGGGCTATCGCGTAATGCAGTTTGGCTGCGACCCCAAGGCCGACTCCACCAACACCCTGCGCGACGGCACCTATATCCCCACGGTGCTCGATTTGCTGCGCGAGAAGAAGAAGATCGATGCCCACGAGGCGATATTCACCGGCTACAACAATATCTATTGTGTGGAGGCGGGCGGGCCGGCCCCCGGTGTGGGCTGCGCCGGCCGCGGCATCATCACGGCTGTGCAGTTGCTCAAACAACAGCGCATCTTTGAGGAGCTGGAGCTGGACTACGTGATTTATGACGTCTTGGGCGACGTGGTCTGCGGCGGTTTTGCGGTGCCTATCCGCGAGGGTATCGCCCAGCACGTCTTTACCGTCTCCAGCGCCGATTTCATGGCGATTTATGCGGCCAACAACCTCTTTAAGGGCATCCAGAAGTACTCCAACGCCGGCGGCGCGCTGCTCGGCGGCGTGATTGCCAACTCCGTTACGCACCCCTATCAACGCGAGATCATCGACGACTTTGTGGATCGCACCCAGACCCAGGTGATGCAGTATGTGCCGCGTTCGATAACCGTCACCCAATCCGAGCTCTCCGGCAAGACCACCGTCGAGGCGGCGCCAGAAAGCGAACAGGCCGAAGTCTATCGCGAGCTGGCGCGGCGAATTGACGCACATACCGAATCCACCGTACCGGCGCCTCTGGAGCCGGGCGCACTCAAAGACTGGGCCGCCAGCTGGGCCGATCAACTGGTAGCCATCGAGGCCGGCGAGGTACGCGGCGAGAAGGAAGGAATCTGAAGATGCCCGAAGTTAATCTTAAAGTTCCAGCGGTGGCGGTGCGCGAAATTCGCCTCTCCACCATAACCGGCTATGCCGGCACGGCCGAAAACCTCGTCCACCGCTCGCGCTGCGGCGGCCTCGGCGAGCAGGAGCGCGGCTTCAGTCAGTGCCTGGGTTGTTCCACATCCAACGCCGCCTGTATGGTGACGCTGGTGCAGGACGGCGCGGTGATCAGTCACGGGCCGGTGGGCTGCTCCACCTGCCTGCACGAATTTGCCTTCACCTACCGCGTCAACGCGCCTCTGCGCGGCATCGACTCACCCACGCCACGCCATGTCTACTCCACCAACCTGACTGAGGAAGAGACGGTCTTTGGCGGCAACGAGAAGCTGGCGGCGACGATCCGCGAGGTCTTTGAGCGCGACGCGCCAAACGTGATATTCATCATCACCACCTGTGCCTCTGGCATCATCGGCGACGATGTGGAGGGCATCGCCAACGACGCCGAGGCGGAACTGGGCCTGCCTGTGGTGGCGATATTCTGCGAGGGCTTTCGCTCCAAGGTCTGGACCAGCGGCTTTGATGCCGGCTATCACGGCATCGCCCGCAAGCTGATCAAGCCGCCGCGGCCGCTGGAAGAGCGCTACACGCTGGATGAAAACGGCGCGAAGATCCCCGACAGGCCCTTCATCAACGTCATTAACTTCTGGGGCTCGGACGTCTTCAGCCGCTGGTTTGAGCCCTTTGGCGCCGTGCCGCGCTTCATCACGCCCTACTCCACGCTGGCTTCGCTGCAAACCGCCGGAGAGGCGATTGCCAGCGTCCAGATCTGCACCACCCTGGGCTCGTATCTCTCGGGGGCTTTGGAGCAGGGCTTTGCGGTACCGGCCCTGCGCGCTGCCCCGCCCTACGGCCGGGCGGCCACCGACCGCTGGCTGCGCGAGCTGGGCCGGCTGCTCGGCCAGCCCGAAGTTGCCGAGCGGTTGATTGCCGAGGAGGCCGAGCGCTTTAACGACCAGATCGCCGAGCTGCGACAGCGTCTGGAAGGAACCACCGCCTACGTCACGGCTGGCGCCGGCCACGGCCACGCGATGCTGCAGCTGCTCGGCGAGCTGGGCGTAAAGGCCAACGGCGCGGCGCTGTTTCATCATGACCCGATCAACGACTTCGACTCCGAGGACGCCGATTCGCTGGCTGCCCGGGTGCGCGACTATGGCGATGTGCCGAATGTCTCAATCTGCAATAAGCAGGAGTTTGAGCTGGTCAACGTGCTCTCGCGAATCAAGCCCGATCTGCTGTTGGCCCGCCACGGCGGCATGACCCTCTGGGGTGCCAAGCTCGGCATCCCCTCGCTGCTGATTGGCGACGAGCAGTTTGGCATGGGCTATGAGGGCATCGTCAAGTACGGCCAGGCGATCCTCGAGGCGCTGGAAAACGACGAATTTGTCCGCAACCTGGCCAAACACGCGATCAACCCCTACAGCAAATGGTGGTTAGAGCAGTCGCCCTATACCTTCCTCGGCGCCGACGTGGTACAGGGGGTGCTCTGATGTCCGTTTCTGGCCTTATCGAGCAGGAACGCTACACCTGCGCAATTGGCGCCCTGCAGTCGGTGGTGGCTATTCCGCGAGCCTTGCCAATACTGCATTCCGGTCCCGGCTGCGGCACGATGGTGCTCGGCTTTTACGACCGCGCCACAGGTTACGCCGGCGGTTACAGCTCGCCGTGCACCAATTTCTCCGAAAGCGACGTCGTCTTTGGCGGTACCGACAAGCTGCGGACGATCATCGCCAACAGCTATAAGATTCTTGACAGCGATCTTCAGGTGGTGCTTACCGGCTGCACCTCAGACATCGTCGGCGATGACGTGGGCAGTGTGGTGGGGGAGTTCACCGCCGCCGGCAAACCGCTGGTCTATGTGGAGACGGCCGGCTTTAAATCCAATAACTTCGTCTCCCATTCCAATGTCGTCAACGCCATCATCGACCAGTTTGTCGATTTGACGGTGGAGGATTATCTGCCACGCTCCAACAAGCGCCTGGTCAACGTCTTTGCCTCGATTCCCTATCAGGATCCGTTTTGGAAGGGCAACCTGCGCGAGTACAAGCGGCTGTTGGAAGCCCTCGGCCTGGAGGTGAACATCCTCTTTGGTCCGCAAAGCGGCGGGGTGGAGGAATGGCGGACCATTCCGGCGGCCAACTTTAACATCCTCATCTCACCGTGGTACGGCCTGCCGATAGTCGAGCATCTGGCCGAGAAGTACGACCAGCCCTACTTCCGCTTTCCCTACGTGCCGATCGGCGCCAACGAGACCACGCGTTTCCTCACCCAGCTGGCCGCTTTTGCCGTCGAGCAGGGCACGGAGCTGCAAGCGGGCCGCCTTGAGAGTCTGATAGCTGCCGAGGAAAATGCCTTTTACGAGGAGATTGACAACCTGGCGACCTTCCTGCTGGAGTTTCGCTACGGGCTACCCAACCATGTGCACATCCTCCATGACGCCGGTTATGTGCTGGGTTTAAGCCGATTTCTGCTCCACGAGGTGGGCATCGTGCCCAAGGAGCAATACATTTTGGATAACACTCCCGAGGAGTTTCAAGACGAGTTACGTGAGCTTTTGGCCGCCACGAGCGAAAAACGCGAGATCCCG
>JAISMZ010000136.1 GCA_031276475.1 Coriobacteriales bacterium | reverse complement strand
CATCAGGGTTGGTCTCCCAGCGCACGAGTACGCATTTGCGCCCGGCCTCGGAGGCGGCCACGGCATCGGCAGCGGAGAACACCGCCTCGCCTACCGCCGCACCCGGGCTTGCGTTAAGGCCGCGGGCGATGACGTCGTAGCCGGCGGCGTTGTCAAACTGCGGGTGCAGCAGCTGGTCGAGCTGGGCGGGGTCGATGCGCAGCACGGCCTCCTCGCGCGTGATAAGACCCTCCTCGACCATCGCGATGGCGATGTGCAGGGCGGCGGCGGCGGTGCGCTTGCCCACGCGGGTCTGGAGCATCCAGAGCCTGCCCTGCTCGAGGGTGAACTCGATATCGCACATATCGCGGTAGTGGTTCTCAAGCGTCTTGAAGACCTCCTCCAACTCCTGCCCCGCCTCGCGCAGACCCTCGACCTCCTTCAGCTCTAAGATCGGCGAGGTATTGCGGATGCCGGCCACAACGTCTTCTCCCTGGGCGTTTACCAGGTAGTCGCCATAAAACTCGTTTTCTCCGCTGGCGGGATTGCGGGTAAAGGCCACGCCGGTAGCGGATGTCTCACCCTTATTACCAAAGACCATGCTCTGCACATTGACTGCGGTACCCAGGTCGTCGGAGATCTTGTTCTGCTTGCGATAGAGTTGAGCGCGGTCGTTCATCCAGGAGCCAAAGACCGCACGGATCGCCAGATTCAGCTGCGTGTCGGGGTCTTGGGGAAAGGCCACCTTGCCGTCTACGACCAGCTCAGGGTACTCGTCAGCCGCGACGTTGGCGGTAAAAAGTGCCTTGAACTCCTCCACAAGTGCCTGAAGATCTTCGGCGTCAAGATCGTTGTCTCCGGCCACGCCGCGAGCAATTTTGCGGGCGGTTATCGCGTTTTCAAAGAGGTCGCCGTTGATGTCCATCACCACTTTGGAAAACATCTGGATGAAACGGCGGTAGGAATCCCAGGCAAAACGCGGGTTTTGTGTCTGCTTGATCAGTCCTTTGATCGACTGGTCGTTGAGGCCGAGGTTAAGCACGGTGTCCATCATCCCCGGCATCGAGAATGGCGCGCCGGAGCGCACCGAGACCAGCAGAGGGTCGCTGGCGTCACCAATCCGTTTGCCCATCCGCTGCTCTAAATCGAGCCGGTAGCGCTGGATCTCCTCCAATGCGCCGTCGGGGAAGCGATTGCCGTTGCGGTAGTACTCCATGCAGGTCTGACAGGAGATGGTAAAGCCGGGCGGCACCGGCAGGCCGATTCGGGCCATCTCCGCCAGGTTGGCGCCCTTGCCTCCGAGCACCGCCTTCATCTCCTTGTCGCCCTCGGTCACATTGTTGCCCTGGGCATCCTTACCAAAGGCAAACACGCGCTTGGTTGTTTCAGGCATTCTCTCTCCTTTGCGAAATCTTTACAACGGACTGCTCTACCAATGGTAACGCTATCTGCTGTCCGTACGCGAGGGGTGCGCCTGCCCGTAGTACCGCAAAATCTCCTGAGCGGTCTCTTCTATGGCCCGGTTGTCGGTACGCACCACTATCACGCCCAGACGGCGCATCAGCGAGCGCGCCTCGTCGAGGTCGTCTTGGACGTATTGCTGACTGGCGTACTCGCCGGCGACCTCGAGGGCGTTACCGAGGCGGCGGGTGCGTATCTCGGAGAGCAGTTCGGCCTGGGAGGTCAACCCGAAGACGCGCGAGCGCTCCAGCTCAAAGAGCTGCCTGGGCGGCTCGGTGCCCAGCGCTAAAGGCACGTTTGCCACCCGGTAACCCTGCATCGCCAAATAGATGGAAAGCGGCGTCTTGGAGGTTCGCGAAGCACCGATCAAAACGATGTCGGCCTGGGAGAGCTCCTCGGGGTTGCGGCCGTCGTCGTGGTCGACGGCGAACTCCATGGCGGCGACGCGGTCAAAGTAGGCGGGGTCGGTGCGGCGGATAAGCCCTGGCTTGCCCAGCGGATGCATCCCTGTGGCCTCGGCGATTGCCGCGATGGCCGGGCCGAGCAGATCGACGGCAGCGACGTTGCGGCCCTCAACCAGCCCTTCCATCGCAGTGCGCAGGGAAGGGTCGGCAATGGTGTAAAAGACGACAATCTCCTCGCCGCCGCTGGCCTCAAGCAGCCCGTCCACAAAAGCCTCGATCTGCTCCAGGCGATTGGCGTTGGGCAGTCTTTGGATGATACAGTTGCCCTCGGTAAACTGACTGGCCGCCGCCACGGCGATAGTCGCCGCGCTGTCGCCCACGGAGTCGGAGATGATGTTGATCCGCGGGGTGGGCGACGCACCGGCAGCGGCGAGGGCAGCGGCGGCAGGGGGCGGCGCAGCAGCGGGGGGCGGCACGGCGGCGGGGGGCGGCACGGCGGCGGGAGGCGATGCGGCAATCGTCTGCTCGTTGTCGGGGGCAATCGCGGGCACGGGCGGGTCGTTGGGTTTGTCGGTCACGGGTTCCTCCTCGAAAGCGATTCCGGTATTTGCAGGCTGCCCTTGCAGGCGGTGCCTGACAACAGGATACGCCAAAACAGCGCGACCGCGAACGAGATGCGTACGAAAGGCGTGCGGGTGGAGCGCTTACAACGTGAAGACAAAACTCAGGCAGCCATCAAAAGCGGCCCGTCAGCCTCAAGGGCTTAGCCACAATTTGTAAATGTCCCTCTGGAACAATACCCGTTAACAGTCAGGCCCACTATGATGATTCAATGGGCATGAGCCAACCGCCGCAAACCGACGCCTGCAGCTACCCGTCAGAGCAGGTGGAGAGGATTACCATGAGCAAAATCAGCGAACGCGAGAATTTTTTTCGGATGGTCAGGCGTGAGCCGCTGGATTTCGTCTCACATCAACCGAGCCTGATCAGAATGATCGTCCCCCATGCGGTACTCGATCGTCCACCGGGACATAAGGCGGGAGTCGACTGGTTTGGTGTTACCTGGGTACCTGACCCCGACAATCCTGCCCTGCTGGCGGTGGATACCAGCAAGCCACCCATCCTCACAGACATCGAAAGCTGGCGCGAAACCATCAACTGGCCAGATTTGGAGGCCATCGACTGGGAGGCCTGTGCGGCACACGATCTGGGCGAAAACGACCCAACCAAGATTGTGATTGCCATGCTGCTTTCCGGGCCCTTTGAGCGATTGCACGATCTGCTTGGTTTTGAAGAGGCCCTTGTTGCCACCATCACCAACCCTGAGGACTGTGAGGACTTCTTCAGTGCGCTCTGCGATTTTAAAATCGAGATCATCAAGAAGCTCAAGCAGCATTATAATATCGATTGTATCCATTTTCAGGATGACTGGGGAACCCAAAAGGATCTCTTCTTCCGCCCTGAATTCTGGCGCGAGCGCATAAAACCTCATGTTCAACGCGTCATCGACGCCACGCACGAGCTCGGCGTACTCTTTGACATGCACAGCTGCGGCAAGATCGATCTGATTGTTGACGAGTTAATCGAGATGGGCATCGACATCATCGACCCGGCTCAGCCGATAAATGATCTGGCTGGCTGGAAGCAGCGCTTTGGCGACCGGATGATCATCATGGGCGGACTTGACGCCCAGGGTGTCATCGATAATCCCATGAAAACCGACGACGACATCCGCCGGGAAGCGCGGGAGAAAATCGATCTGATGGCCCGCGACGGCTTCTTCATCCCC
>JAISMZ010000058.1 GCA_031276475.1 Coriobacteriales bacterium | reverse complement strand
AGCTGTTGCCGTACTTTCGGTACTGGCCATCCTCTGCAAGCGCATACAGCTGCTCGTCGGTGGCTTTCAGATACCCAATATCAACTACGCCACCGTTACAAGCGGCCCGCCGCTTAGCGACGCCGGGCAGGGCCTTGCCTCACTGGGCGGCTCGCTTATCTATGTTCCCGCTCCGCTTGAGTTTGGCATAGTCGCAGGGGTGCTGGGCTTAGGCGTCTGTCTGCTTTTGGTGGGACTTCGGTTGTTGCCGCTTCGGCCGGCTGGGGTGCAGGAGGTTAAGTAGGACGTTGATTTTGCGCCTGCGGCCGCTGGTCGCAGTTGCCGCAGCGTGGCGCAGGCCGAAGGCTTAAAGGGCTGGGGTCTGCGCCACTGCTTTGGGGGCAGGCTCCGCGCCTCTCCCCTACCGCTCAAGCAACTGCCCGATGGTCTCCGCTGTGGCGTTACCGGCGCCTTCAATATTGTTAAACCCTTCGGCAAACGCGCTCGGGGCGATTACCAGGCCGCCCTTCTCCTTAACGCTCTCATAAATCAGGTTCATGGTGCGCAATTGCAGGGCGCGGTCGTTACGGTCGTATATCTCGGCGGCCTCCACAAACATCTCGGAGATGTCTTTTTCTACCTCGGCGAGAATAACGCGGGCGTTGCGCTCGCGCTCGGCCTGGGCTTCCTTGCTGAGGGCGTCTTGCAGGTCGGTGGGGATGATGATGTCACGGATCTCAACACTGATGATGGTGATACCCCAGGGTTCGGTCTTGGTCGCCAGCACTTCTTGCAGCTGCGCGTCAATCTGCTTGCGACGGGTTGCCAGCTCGGCCAGATTGACGCGCCCAATGGCATCGCGCAGGGCGGTCTGGGCGCTCCAAGCCACGGCCTTGGGGTAGTTCTCCACCTCCACGCAGGCCAGACGGGCGTCCCAGACCAGCCAGAAGAGCACCGCGTCAACGTCCACGGAGACCAGGTCGGCGGTCAGAGTCTCCTCGGCAGCGAAGGGCGTGGCAATTATCCGCTGATCGATGCAAACGGTGATGCTTTCCAGCACCGGGATGACCAGAAACGGGCCCGGCCCCGCCTCGCGAGAATAGCGACCAAGGCGCAGCACCACAACCTTCTCCCACTGCAAGGCGATACGGATGCTGCTGGCCGCCAGCAGGCCCACTGCCGCCGCAGCCAGAATCGTCCAGGCGGACAGCGCCTCCGCGGCGGCGCACACGGCCAATATAACCGCAAAGGGCACCAGAAACACCATGCCGCCAAAAAGGTAGACGCCGTTGCGCGAGGAACGATTGCCCCGCACCTCATAGCGCTCGTCGCTGGGCACAGCCCGAGGACGACCGGAACGCTTGGCAGGGTCGCGGGCAGAGTCGCGCCGGGCAGCATCTGCGGCCTTATCCGACACGGCGCACCTCCTGCCTGGCATCGGCCGTTTCGTCTGCCGCGCCATCCGACACGTCCCCCAACACCGCATCCGACGCGCAGCCTGCTGCCCGGTCTGTCACAGCACCTGCCGCGCCATCCGCCCCACGGTTTGCCATACCACCCGATGCCAGCACCTGCTGCTGGGCAACGCGCGCCTGCACGGCAGCGACGATCTCATCGCCGGTCATCCCAAAGTCAAGCGCCTGGCTCACCAATTCGTCAGCCAAAAGCTCAATTTGATTGTCGTGAACGCGCAGCACTCCCGCCTCCAGTTGAGCCACAAAGGTACCCTTACCACGCTGGGTGGTGATAAAGCCGTCGCGCTCCAGATCCTGATAGACCTTGTTTACGGTATTGTAATTGATGCCCAGTTGCACGGCCAGTTCCCGCACCGTAGGCAGCTTCTCGCCTGCCCCGTAGTGTCCCGAGACGATGCAATATACCAGCCGCTTGCGCACCTGTACCCACACCGGTATGCCACTGTCGGCATCAATCTGAAAATCCTTCATCAAATGCATCCTTTCCAACTCTCCCGGCCTGTGGTACAGGCCCCAGGCGGGCTCCCTTTAGAAGCCACTTATCATACTACCATATGACAGCAGGGGCAGCTGCAGCACATCCAGCAAGTCGACCGGCCTGGCCGCCGCCAGCAGACAATAGCGCAGGATCAATCCACCGCCCAAAACAAGCAAAGCGCCCACAGCCAGACGTCGCGGTCGGTGTCCAAAAAAATCAGAAAGGTCGAGGATGACGGGCAGCACCAGACCCGCAACCGTCGCGCCCAACCAAAACGGCACTGCCAGCTCGCCACTGAGCAGCATCCAGGCCGAAGCCTGGGCCGTTGGAGTGCCTCCAAAAGCAGACGTAGCAAGCAGAGCTGCCAGCGACAACAGCTCAGCAGTCAACAATGGCAAATCGATGAAGGGCGCGGCGGTAAGACCGTAACTCATGGCCTTGTGCGAGAAGCAGAAAAATCCGTAGAGGGTGATCACCGCCGCGCCGCAGGACAGTGCCGAGGCCGCGAGCAAAACGACCAGCGCCAGTGAGTGCAAAAACGGCAGCGCCGGCATCCCCGCCAAAAAGACACCGGTATACAACACAATACCTGAAGCGGCGAGGCTACTCAGAACATCCAGCGTGGTGAGCAGCGCCCGCGGCAGATGCAGACCCCGCAGGTGGCGGATCGCAAACAACGCCGCGGACAGCGCGATGAACGCCACGATCAGCCAGGCGCCGATGTTCAGTATGCTTGGAATCGGGCTGAGCAGGATCAGCCAGGCGCGCTCGGGCAGGCCCAGATCGGCAACGAGGAAGACCGCGCCAAATAGCACCAGCGCCGGCCCGATGATTAACCCACCGCTGGCCAGAGGCAGATAGCCATGGATGCGTTCGCCACGGGTAAAGCGGACTATCAGACTTACCAGCGATGCCAGAAGATAGCTGCCAGCGCCCGCTCCGGCAAAGAACAGATAAAACAGGATATTCGCATTGAGCATCGGCGCCTGGACCAATTCTGCCATACCGCCTCCTACCCGATGTCGCCCAGTTTATCATAATATCATAGTACAATGAGCCATTTTACGCCAGTCGCGTTCTGGATATTAAAATTTTGCGACTTTAAAGGCGGTGGATGAACAGGCCGCTTCTCGGTTTGGGCTCAAACCAGGTGGACTTTGGCGGCATCAGGCGGTCGGCATCGGCAACGGCAAAGAGCTCGTCGAGTGAACAGGGGTGGAGCGCAAAAGCCACGCCACCTTGTGCGTCGACGCGTTGAGCCAACTCCCGCAGGCCGCGCACCCCACCCACATAGGCGATGCGGTCGTCCTGGCTTGGGTCGGTGATGCCTAATACCGGCGCCAACAGACGTTCGTGGAGGATGGCGACGTCAAGGGACTGAACCGGATCGAGCGGACGGCTGGCCTCGTCTAGCGTCAGCTGGTACCAACGGCCGTCAACATACATGCCATACGTTCCGCGGCGTTCGGGACGGGCGGGGGTTGATGGAGCGCCTTTGGCTACAACGGTGGCTGTGGGCTGGGCGCAGACATCGGTGGCGGCGGCACGGGCACCAGTAGCGGCTACGTCTGGAACAGCGGCACGGGCACCAGTAGCGGCTACGCCCGAAGCTGCAACACGAGCATCGCAGACAGCAACCGGTTCCACCGTAAAACGCTCGGCTACACGACGCAGGAATTCCTCGACACTTAAACCGTTGAGCTCAGAAACGACGCGGTTGTAGTCCCGTATCTGCAACTGGTTGGACGGAAAGAGTATCGCCAGAAAGTGATCGGCTTCCCGTGGCGCAGCGGCCGTTGCCGCCGCCAGCGCAGCGGCCGTTGCCGCCGGCGCAGCGGCCACGCCGGCAGACGCGCCCGCCTCAGCCTCAGTCGCCCCGGCCAGCTCATCCAGGGCAACGGCGGCGGCGGCGCGATGATGGCCGTCGGCGATGTAGAGCGCATCCACGCTGACAAAAGCCTGCTGCAAAGCCTGCGCGCGCTCGTCGGCGGCGATTCGCCAGACCGTGTGCCGCACGCCATCCAAAGCCGTAAAATCATACAGGGGTGGCTGCTCGGCAAGCGCGCCAGCTACCAGCGCGTCAATCTCCGGGCGGGCGCGGTAGGCCAAAAACACCGGCCCGGTATGGGCGCCCACAGCCTTGATATGTTCAATCCGGTCGTGCTGCTTGTGCGCCCGCGTGTTCTCGTGGCGCTTGATGATACCGTCGCGGTATTCGCTGGCCGAGACGCAGGCTACAAGGCCCACCTGAACATGATCGCCCTGAACCAGGCGATAGGCAAAAAAAGAGTGCCCGTCCTGATCCACAAGAAATACGCCCTGCTCCAGGTCGG
>JAISMZ010000234.1 GCA_031276475.1 Coriobacteriales bacterium | reverse complement strand
TCCGATTTCTGCCTGCGCGACCTTGGCGTCTGGGTGGATGTACGGTTCAATTTTGAGCTTCATATTCTCGCTCCCTTTGCCTGGAATTCTGTCTGGCGCCTTCTTGAAGCAACGCCTCGTGCTGAGATGATATCCTGCCTCTGAGTTGCCTGTTTTAAAATCGGTGTAAATTCAGAATAAAGTTTTTGAGAAGGAGTGGGGGCTCGCGCTCGACCCTGCACCCGCGCGAGTGCTGATGAGACTGGCGGCACGGGTAATCTCTGCCATGTATAAATCCTCGAAGAAGACGTGCCCAGAGCGTATAGCTGCGCGATGCTCGGCGTTCTTTGGCGCGCTGTCCATCAAGCTGAGCGCCCTTTTCACGGCCAGCACATCAAAGCGGCTTCCGTTTGCGCTGGTAGCATATTCAATGTTAGCGATGAAGCAATCGGTAGCTTCCCATTGCTGAGATCCTCAATAAACTGCTTATTAATCTGCCTCATTATCCCCTGCTCCAAGTGTCCGTTTGGCTGGGTCGCGGCCGTCACAGCGCGCAAATCTGCTGGCCTACATCAGTGCCTGCCGCATTGCCATTCCCTGGAAGCGGACCAATAGAGGCCCACGCCGGACGGCTTAATCTTGTACCGGTTGTCATAGACCCAGAAGTACTTCCCATTGTCTGAATTAATCAGTTTGCTTATCTCTTTAGGAACAGGGCCACTTGGCTCAAGCGTAATCCCTTTCTTTACAAAAACCGTATTGCCATAACCGCCATCCGCGAAGCTGAATCTGCTTCGGTTCTGGTTAACCAGATCCCAGGCTAATCCATACAGCTTCACATCGCTCTCGTGCCATGTCTGATAAAGTCTGAAGCTGTGGCCTTTTAGCACGTAAAGCCACACATGGCCAGCAAGACCCATAGCTCCGGTTGAGGACGATTCGCCGCAAATCACCTTGTCGAAATCAATAGAAGTCAAGTCGCTTCGCGTTAGATGATCCTGATCTATGACTTTGGGCTCTATGAGTCTTCTGGGTGTTGCCCGATGGCCGTCTCGCATTTTCGATCTCCTTTGTACAAAGCCAAGTGATGGCTTAAAGATGAATGCCTCAGCGAAGGGAGCATTTGTTCGTAAAGGCCCATGACAACCTCCTGGATAAATCTTAGCACAGGCGGGCGGAGGGCGAGCGTTTCGCGCGCGAGCGCGAGGCGTCCGTTGCGTTTTGCCCGCGCGAGTACTGGCGGCACTGACATTGTAGACGTGCGGCGGCGTTGTGCGCTATAATCGTACCACGTTGTTATACGTAGACAGGAGGAACCATGGCAATGAAGGCGACGGCGATTCGCTTTGCGCCGGAAGAGAGGGCTTGGATACAGAGTTATGCGGACTTCTCTGGCAAGACCTTTTCTGACGTCGTGCGCGAGGCCGCACTTGAGAAGGTGGAGGATGCGGCCGACCTGCAGGCCTATAATCAGGCGCTCGCAGCTGACGATGGCGAAAGTTACACTATGGAGGAGGTTTTGCGGATGTGCGAGCAGGCGCAATGAGCTGGCGGGTCAGATGGTCGACCCGGGCCACCAAACAGCTGCTCGCCATCGATAAAAAGCAACGCCTGCTAATCGCCTCCTGGGTCAATCAGCACTTGGAAGGCTGTGCCAACCCAAAGACCGTTCAGGGCGGCAAGCCGATACAGGGGACGCAGAACGGCTGGCGTTATCGCGTTGGCAGCTACCGTATTCTGGTGAAAATGGAGGAGGATGAACTCGTTGTTAAAGTCGTGCGCGTCGGGCACCGGCAAGGTGTCTACGGCAACCTTCCCCGTAGCTGAGCAGGCCGAAGTGCTCCCCTGCCCCACGGGTTGCGTTGGCTGCGACCAGCATCTGACGCGTCCCTGCTGCGTGCTTTTTGAGGTCACCCGGCGCTGCAACCTCAGTTGTCGGGTCTGTTATGCCGATGCCGGGAACGCCGGTGCGAGCGCGAGCCGGGAGAGCGGCACTGCGGGACAGACGACCGACGCCGGGAGCGCAGGAACGGGCGCGGAAGCCGACCCGCCGCTGGAGACCATCGCCCACTGGTTTGACGCACTTAAGCAGAAGGCCGGCCTCTGCCACATCCAGCTCAGCGGCGGCGAACCGACGCTGCGCGACGATTTGGACGAGATCATCCGCCTGGGTGTCCGCCGGGGCTTTGACTATTTTCAGTTGAACACCAACGGGATTCGCCTGGCGGCCGAGCCAGCGTTGGCCAAACGGCTTAAAGACGCGGGGCTGACCACGGTTTTCCTGCAGTTTGACGCCGTGGGCGACGAGGCCTATCGCATCCTGCGCGGTCGTCCGCTTCTTAACGTCAAGCAGCAGGCGATTGCCGCCTGTGCCCAGGCCGCGCTGCCTGTGGTGCTGGTGCCAACGGTGGTGCGCGAAGTTAACGACGACCAGCTGTTTGATATCGTGCGTTTTGGCACTAAGCACAGCCCGGTGGTGCGCGGTGTGCACTTTCAGCCGGCGACCCTCGCCGGTCGCTGGCAGCTTGGAGGCAACTCGGATTCAGTTCAGGCGGCGGTGCAGGGGCAACCGCAGGCGGCAACGGCACGGTCGCACGGCCTGGTGCAGACAGACCCCCACATCAGCATCCCCCAACTGCTGGCCGCACTGGAGCAACAGAGCGCCGGCATGATTCGCGCCAGCGACTTCTCCGGCGGCACAGCAGAACATGAACGCTGCTCCTTTAACGCCAACTACTACATCGCCGCCGACGGAAGCCTGAAACGCCTGGGGCAAGCCACGCCTTCCTGCTGTGATTCAGAGACCGAGACTGAGATAAGCAGTGGAGACGGAATCCCCTGTTGCGCAGCCGACGCCGCCCCCGCAACGGCAGCCACCCCAGACGTTACAGCCGATACCGCCCCCGCAACAACGGCCTGCTGCACAACCGACGCCGCCCCCGCAACAACGCCCTGCTGCGCCACCGACGCCGTCGCCCGTGCCCAGGACATCCAGAAGCGCCGCTGGGGCACCCAGCTGGAGCGGGTGACAAACATCCAGGCCGCGCCCGGCAGCCTGGACGAAGCCTACCTGCAGGCGACCCTGCACAGCTTCTCGATAACCGGCATGGCCTTCATGGATTCTCAGACCCTGGATCTTGAGCGCCTGCGTCGCTGCTATATCTTTATCATCGACAGACAGGAGAACCTGGTGCCGTTTTGCGCCTACAACCTGATGCGAGCCGGCTGATGCAAAAGACCGTGGGGCGTGCTGGCGCAGGTCATTGTGCCCGAATCCATTAAGAATTCCCTCACGCACAGAGACGGATGGCCTGGCTCTCTAGGGAGTCGCGGCTCATCACGAGGACTGCAGCCAAAGGGAGGCAGACGCTGGGATGCCAGCAGTTTACCCACAGGTAGAGTACAATATACGGAGCGGTTTTCTCGCAAAGCTTCAACAGATAAAAACGCAACGTACAGGAAGAGAACCACATTGGCAAAGAGCAATAAAAACGAGGAAATCACCATCCGCAGCTCAGCCGCTGAGTATCTGACGTTTATCGCTGCGACTGGTGATAGCGAAACCAGCGTCGAGATGCGCTATGAGGACGAAAACATCTGGCTCACTCAGAAAATGATAGCAGAGCTGTATGGCGTTGACGTACGTACTATAAACGAGCACATCCAGAATATATTCTCTGATGCCGAACTTGTCGAAGTGGCAACTATCCGGAATTTCCGGATAGTTCAAACAGAGGGTAATCGTCGGGTCAGCCGGGAGATAAAGCACTACAGCCTCCAGATGATTATTGCCGTTGGCTTCAAGGTCGATAATCAGCGTGCTGTGCAGTTTCGTAGATGGGCAAACCAGATCGTCAAGGACTACACCATACAAGGCTGGATGCATTCTTGCAGTTCACTGAATACGATATTCTTCATGACGTCGGTCGTGTTACTCATGAGATTGCAAAGGCATTCGCCGAGAGCGAATGGGAGAAGTACCGCATTGTGCAAGACAGGCTGTTTGAAAGTGATTTCGACCACTTTTTGGCACTGGAGAGCGCTTCGAAGCAAATCGACAGCGGTGATACTGCGGAATGACTGGGCAGCTCGATAGCCTAAATTTCTACCCAAATCTCTACAGCTCAGGCCAGAGTTCATGGGTTTTAGCCGACAAAAGGAACGGTTCCATTCTGTCAACTTTCAACAGGGAACAGGAATGACTCAGCTAGCTTATTCATATAAGATAAACCCGCTCCAACCACCTGCCGCAGAGCTGCGTCGGCTGCGCGCACTGCAACTGACGCGCCTCAACGCCACCATTGCCCACGCTCGCGCCCACAGCCGCTTTTATCAACAGCATCTTGCAGGCGTCGCGCCCAATGGCCTGGCGTCGCTTGAGGACCTGCCCACCCTGCCGCTGATGGACGCCGGCGTCTTCAACCACGGCCTGGAGGCACTGCTCTGCGTCAGTCCGGCAGAGGTCAGCCGGATTGTCACGTTGGAGACCAGCGGCGCCACCGGAGAACCAAAGCGGGTTGCTTTTACCGCCGCCGACCAGCAGGCCACGCGGGATTATTTTGCAGCCGGGATGAGAATGCTGGCAGACGCGGGAGAGGCGATTGCCGTGCTCTATCCCTGCGAGCGGCCCGGCGGCCTGGGCGCGCTGCTGCTTGAGGCCTGCGAGCAGATGGGCGCACGGCCGCTGGCGATTGGCATCCCCAACAGCTTTGCCGCCCTGGCCGCGAGCCTGGGCAGGGAGCAGGCGCGCGGCC
The DNA here is from genome assembly GCA_031276475.1 of Coriobacteriales bacterium. GTDB lineage: Bacteria > Actinomycetota > Coriobacteriia > Coriobacteriales > UBA8131 > JAISMZ01. The sequence continues at coordinate 2,786 of JAISMZ010000234.1, read as the reverse complement.
TGGTGGGCTTTCCCCAGCACGTCTTCAGCTTTGCCCGCTGGTGCGAGTACAACAGAATAAAACTGAAGATCAGCGGTGTGCTGCTCAGCGCCGACAATGTCGCAGCCACCCTGCGCAATGAAATCGCCCGCATCTGGAACTGCGATGTGTTTGAGCACTTCGGTATGACCGAAAGCGGCTACGGCGGCGCGGTGGATTGTCCTCATCATCAGGGACTGCACGTGCGCGAAAGCGATCTGATCGTCGAGGTTATCGATCCCCTCAGCGGCCAGCCGCGTGCATCTGGACAATGGGGCGAACTGGTGATAAGCACCCTCGGCCGCGAGGCGATGCCCCTGCTGCGCTACCGCACCGGCGACCACTCGCGCCTACTGACAGGCACCTGTCCCTGCGGCTCGCCGCTTAAGCGCATCAGCAGCGTGCGCCCGCGGGCAGCTGAGCAGATAATCGCCGGCGGACAGACCTACAGCATGGCGCAGCTGGAGGAAAGCCTCTTCGCGCTGCCTGGCGTGCTCGACTTTAAAGCGGAGTTAGATGATCGGGCGTCGGAGTTACTGATAACCGTACAGCTGCTGGGCGATCCGGAGCCAAAACAGGAGTCAAGCGAGCAATGCTCTCCAAAACCGGATGAGCGGCGCGATCAGCAGCTCCAGAGACAGCCTGACCAATCAATCCAGAAGCCGCTGCTCCAACTACCGCAATGGCCCGGCACGAGGACAATAATTGAATACTCACCGGAGTTTCGCCCCTATTATCCTGCAAAGCGCACCATAACGCGCCTCCCTGGCGTACGGACAGCTTCCCCGTCAAGCCAGTAGCAGGGTATCGTCGGCCTCATCGCTTCCGGAGCTTTGCTCAAAGCGGGCCAGCAGGCTGGCGACCGTTAAGGCGCGCTTCTCCTCGCCGCTGATGTCGATTATCATCCGGCCATCGTACATCATGACCAGGCGGCTACCAAAGGCGATGGCGTCGCGCATGTTGTGAGTGATCATGATTGCCGTCAGATTATTAGCTTCTATTAACTCCCGGGACAGCTGCAGGACGCGCTTCGCCGTTCGGGGATCCAACGCAGCCGTATGCTCGTCAAGAATCAACAGTCGCGGATGCTGTAAGGTGGCCATCAGCAGCGTTAGGGCCTGGCGCTGGCCACCGGAAAGCAGGCCGACCTTGGTGGTCAGGCGATCCTCCAGCCCCAGCTCCAGGGTGGCTAAAAGCTCCCGGTAGCGGGCCTGCTCCTTATGGCTGATACCCCAGCGCAGCCCGCGGTGCTGTCCACGGCGGTAGGCTAAGGCGAGGTTCTCGTCGATGCCCATGTTGGCGGCGGTTCCCATCATCGGGTCCTGAAAGACCCTGCCGATGTAGGCGGCGCGGCGGTATTCCGGCTGGCGGGTGACATCCACGCCGTCAATCCAGATGCTGCCGCTGTCCACGGGATAGACCCCCGCGATGGCGCTCATCAGGACGGATTTTCCGGCTCCGTTGCCGCCGATTATGGTCAGGAACTCGCCGGAGGCCAACTCCAGGCTGACGTCGTTTAAGGCCAGCTTCTCGTTTACAGTGCCGGCGTTGAAGGTCTTAGAGATGTGCTGGATAGAGAGCATCTCAGTCGCCGCCCCGATCGTCTTTGCTGGCGGCGCCGTCGGTCGCGGTGGCGCGTGCGTCACCGGATGCGGCGGTTGATGCGGCAGGCGCGCCGCCGGGCGAGGCGGCAGGGGCGGCAGGGGCGCCGCCGGGCGGGGCGGCAACAGCGGGCACAGCCGGCGTCCTCCTCCACAACTCTTCGCCGCTACCGGGCCTGCGCAGCGACCTGACGAGCGTCCTGCCGTAATCGCGAAAGACCGGCAGCGCTAAGGCGACGGTTACGGTTAAAGCGACGAACAGCTTGAGGTTGTTGGCCGGCAGACCGAGGTTGATTACCGCGGCGAGGATTACGCGATCGATTACCGCGCCGAGGATCACCGAGAGGATGGTGCTTTTAAAGGAGCGGGTGCCAAACAGCACCTCGCCAATGATCAGCGAGGCCAGGCCGATGACTATCGAGCCGATGCCCATCGAGATGTCCGAAAACGTCTGGTATTGGGCGATTAGCGCACCGGCCAGCCCCACCAGACCGTTGGATATCATCAGGCCAAGGATGATCATCGTGGAGGTGTTCACGCCCTGCGCCCGCACCATGCTGGGGTTGTTGCCGGTGGCGCGGATTGCCGAGCCAATCTCGGTGCCAAAGAACCAGTAGAGTGCTGCGGCCACCACCACGCAGACCGCCGCCCCAACTATCAGCGCGGCGACGTCGGTGGACAGCCCCAGATTGACAAGCGGCGTGAACACCGAGTCTACCTTGAAGGGCAGAAGCGGGATGTTTGGCCGGTCCATGATCAGCAGATTGACCGAGTAGAGCCCGGTCATCGTTAAGATGCCGGCCAGAAGCGCCGGGATGCGCAGCTTGGTGTGCAGGACGCCGGTGACCAGCCCGGCCAGAAGCCCCAGCCCAAGCGCGGCCAGCGTGGCCAGCACCGGACTGGCGCCAGCGGTGATCATCCTCGCGGCGATGGAGGCGCCCAGGGTGATGGAGGCCTCCACCGTAAGGTCGGCGACGTCGAGGATCCGGTAGGTGATGTAGACGCCCAGCACCATTACCGCCCAGAACAGGCCGAGCGATACCGCGCCGGTCATAATGCTGGCCTGCGCTGCCCAGATGGCGACGAACAGCACCGCCACCAGGCCACGAACCACCCAAATAGCTTTTGCGCGAATACCGCTCACGGTCTCCACTCAGTGTCTCCCGC
>JAISMZ010000181.1 GCA_031276475.1 Coriobacteriales bacterium | reverse complement strand
TCATCCGGCATTCGCCAAACTGGTTCCAAAGGCGCACCCACTGGCCGTCGGCGATGCCCAGACGCGCTGCGGTTTTGGGGTTGATCTCAACGAGCGGATCGGGATTGAGTTCGCGACAGAAGGGAATCTGGCGGTTCTCAGAATGGAAGAAGGCGTAGACGCGGGCACCGGTAGTGAGCACGAAGGGATATTCGTCGAGCAGTTCGGGCGTCTTCAGCGGACTGTAAGGCGGCTCCAGATAGTAAGGCAGCGGATCGTCTCCAAAGGATTGGAACAGCGTCGAGTAGAACTCAAAGCGTCCGGTTGGAGTGTTAAAGCCAAGTCGTCCATCCTGACGGCATTTGCCGGTCTCATATTTGCGGTATTCGCAGATGCTCTGAATGCCAACTTCCTCGCGCGCCTCGGCAAAGGTTTTGCGATTGCCAAAACGCAGAGCGTTAATGTAGGCGTAGAGATCCTCGTATTTGTTCCAGACGCCGGGATTTAGACGCTTGCCCAACTGATAGCAGAACTCGGTATCCGACATGCCCTCGCCGTAACTGATCGCCTTGTTGGTGATGCCCATGAACGTCGGAGTGGCACCATAGTGGTTGGCCACCGTCCCCTCGCGCTCAGCGGAGGCAGCCAGGGGCATTACCAAATCACAGCAGGCCTGCGCAGAAGGCGTCATGAAGCAGTCCAGAACGGCACAGAAGTCCAGGCTCTTCTTAATGGCGTCATGCCAGCGCCTGGGCTGTGCGGCGCAGGTCGCGGCCAGCAGGTTGTTGCCGGAGAAGTAACCAAGACGCAACGGATAAGGCTCTTCTGTCTCCAGAGTGTCGAGAACCATGTCGGCATGGGCGTCGAGAATGGCGTTGCAGTAGGCAGGGAACTCCTTCAGACCGATCATCTTGTCGGCGGTCTCCTTGGGCATGGCGCTCCAACCAAAGCCCGTCTCCTGCTGCCCCTCGCCCGCGCCGCCGATGATCTGGCCACCGGGGACGTCGATATTGCCGGTAACCGCCATCAGAGCCATTATGCCGTGGGCTATCTGTTGGCCGTTGGGGTTTTGATCAACCGCCAGACCCCAGACAATACCGGCCGGTGTGGCATTGGCATACATCCGGGCGGCGCCGTAGATATCCTCCACATCCAAATCACAGATCTCGGCTGCTTTCTCGGGCGGCATGGTTGCAACACGCTCTTTGAGCTCATCAAACCCATAGGCCCAATATTCGATGAAGTCGTGGTTGTAGAGATCTTCAGAGATGATCACGTGGAGCATCGCCATAGCCAGGGCGGCATCGGTGCCGGGGCGCAACCTCAGCGCATAGTCGGCCTTGCAAGCCAGCCAGGTGACGCGCGGATCCACCGTGATCAGCCGCGTGCCGCGCTTCATCATGTCTATCAGCGCATGGCCAAACAGCCCGTCCGGATTGGACGGCAGGGGGTCTTTGCCCCAGAGGATGATGCATTCCGAAAGCGCGTACTCCTCGCTGTCATAGCGGTTCTTAAAAGCCGCTGCATAATCCATCTCGGGATAAGGCGCCCCCATCACATAGGAGGTGGCAGCCAGACGCGGCGCATAGCAGGCATAACCCGACTGCGTATAACAGTAGTTTGGGGTGCCAAACACCGCCGCGCCGAGGGGCTTCATGGTGCCACCCTCACGACCCGTGCCCGTAAAGAGTACGATTGACTCCGGCCCGTAGGCCTCTTTAACTTTGGTCACCTCGGAGACGAGCAGATCGAATGCCTCATCCCAGCTGATCTCCTGCCATTTATCTGCCTCGCCACGGTGCTTGGGGTCGCGCTTCAGGGGCTTGAGGATGCGCGAAGGATTGTAGATGTAATCGCGCAGGGTAATGCAGCGCGGGCAGAGGCGACCACCGGTGATGGGCTGGTTCTCGTCGCCCTCAACCTTAACGAGGGTGCCTTCGCCGTTAACGTAGAGCTTCAGCCCGCAACCCACAGGATGGCAGCCTGGCGGCGACCAGGGACACGAGCGGGTTACGGTCAAATCGCCGTCCTGGTAGCGCCAGGGCTTGCCCAGGTCGTTATTCTCACCAAGTGAGGATGCCTGTCTTCCATTAATATACTCCATAGGTTTCTCCCTGCCTCGCTATAATGTTATATAGGTATATACTGGGAACAACAAGCCTCACTATCCGACCTACCTCTCCTTAAACTCAAACACGCGAAAAATTGCGTGTAGATAGGTGATGCCTCGGGTGCTCGGCTGGTCGGAAAGCCGTTATACACCCGAGGCGACGAAGGGATCTTTTTAACTTTCCCAGACTAACTTCTTAGACGTCGCGGATGCCAGAAGTATGGAGCAGAGCGCTACGGCAGTTACAATAAAGCCTATAACCATAGTCACATCATAGGAACCAGCAACCTCGCCAATCAGGGCGACGAGCGTAACCGACCAGGTGCCGAGGAACTGCCCGATACCAAACACAAAGGAATAAATCTTTGTGTGGTCTTTTTGACCAAAGAGATCACGGACTACCAGCGGAATTACCATCTTCATGTTGACGCTGGAATAACCGATGCAGAAAGCCCCAAAGAGAACCGCAAACGTAATATCGTGCAGCAACCACAGTGCCACAAAGCCGACGCAAACCAGGGCAAGAGTTATTACAACTGTCTTGATGGCACCGATACGGTCAATCAGCCAGCCAACAACTGGAGCCGTGAATTGCGCGCCGGTATAAAATGACATTACCAGACCACCAAAGATGATGTCATAACCCCATCCCGCCTGAACGATCTGTGACATATTGCTCATCCAGCCACTATGATTGAACATAATGACCAGGGCAATCACCAAAAAGACAAAGGTCGCCGTAGGCAGCGCCTTCTTAAACGGGACGCCCTTGTCAGCGCTTATGACCCGCTCTCCTTCCTCAACCTCACCTTCAACATAGCCATAGGGCTTCAAGCCAATTTCTTCTGGCTTAAATCTGAGGACGAAAAATACCCAGGGGAAATACATCACACAGCAAATCCCAGCCCAGATAAGCAGGGACGTCTGGTAGCCAAAAGTTTTAATCACCAAGGCGATCAACGGGCTGATGATCATGGTCAGCCCCGCGATCAGGATGCTGTACAGGCCCAGAGCAAACCCGGCGCGCTTCTTAAACCAGTTGGTGATGAAGATTGGCGCACCGATCGTACCAATGCCCGCCATGCCAGCACCCAATATAATACTGGCAGGTAACCACATCCAGAGTTCAGTAAAAAATGCCATCGAGGCATAGGCGCCAAAGACCATGACGCCCATGAGGGTCAAAAGCACGCGGGAGTCGAGTTTTAAATACAGGCGGCCGATGATGGGTGCACAGAAACTTAAAACCAATGGGCCAAAGCTGAGCATGAAGGCCAATTGGCTGATCGGCTGGCCCAAAGCATCCGAAATGGGCTTAAAGTACTGACCCATACCAACCATAACGACTTGCATTGCAGCGGTTCCCATGAATGCCCAAGCGAGCACAACTAACCAGGGATAGACCTTCTGCTTGGTACTTGACGGAGCACTCGTCTGACTCATATCCAACCTCCTTGAAAACTATACTGCGGACATAACGGACTGATGATGGATCCAGAGAAACTGGACCGGTCTGATGCTTCGTGCTGCCTCCTTTCTCACGGGCGCGCAGGGAGAAAGCAAGCCACCGGGCCACGCTTTACCCCTGCTCATTCAGCTATTCCTGTCCCTCAAAGACCTGCAAAGACCAACGGGTCTTGCCGTCTATCTTCTTGGCGAGCTCCTCTACCTCGCCAAAGTACATGCACCAGGCCTGACAGTGCTGTACGCACATGGGGAACTTGCCTTTCTCCACGCGATCGGCACAGCCGTTGCAGGCCTTTGTCAAGACGGGCTGCCATGCCCATTCCCAGCTGCCGGCCTTGGGGCCGGATTGGTACTTCCAGGGGCCAGTCTCGGAGAGTTTGATGCCAAACTCTCCTTTGGGCAGCTCCAGATACTTCTTGCAAGCTACCTCGCAGGAGTGACAGCCGGTGCAGTACTCGTAGTTGATCAGAATTCCCTTAGTCATTTCTTCTCCCTCTTCTCGTCAGATTTTTTTCGGCTCGTAGTCGCGGAATCCGCCTAATCGGGTAACCTGCTCGCCAGGCATGATGTCGCCTTCTTTAACCTTGTATATCTTGGCGGGCAGACATTTAATGGGACAACCGATGTTGCCCGGGCCGCTTTCGTAGGCGTGGGTCAGATTGTTCGGGTTATAGTCAAAAGCACCGCAGAGATGCGGCTCCGACATCTCCTCTTCAGGCTTCCACCAGCCATGCTCTCCACTGATAAAGCGCTTGTCTATGCCGGGGAAGATGTGCACCATCTGCCTGCAGCGGCCATCCTGATTCTCGATCCAGATCCAATCCCCCTCTTTGAGGTCGTATTCTTCGGCGGTTTCGGGGGAGAGGGTAATCAGCGGCTCGGGATGAAACTCACGTGAAGTCTGGGATTGGCGGTGCTCGGTATGAAAGTACTCATAGGAACGGGATCCGTTGATAAAATAGAAGGGATACTCCTCAAAGACCTCAGGGGTGGTATCCCTGCTCAGGGCAACCGGCGTGTAGACCGGGTAGGGCGGAATGCCCCAGGCCTGAAAGATTGAAGGAATCAGCTCGATGCGACCGCTGGCCGTACCAAAACCGATCGATCCGTCGGGGCGCAACATGCCCTTTTCGTGTTTGTAATAGGTGCTGTTCCAGTCATCGTAGAGAATGCCACCCTGCTCGACCAGCTCCTGGAAGGTAACCGGGCAGTCGGTGTAGATGCTGCCCTCGATTGATTCATCAGCGGCCTGGCGCGTCGCCCGTTTGATCTTGCCGTCGGCCTCCATAACGGTAAAGCCGGTGTGGAGAAACTCGTTGATGATGTCCTCCGGTGTGTTCCAACCGCGGCTCTCAAACAGCTCGGGATTCAGGCCGTGGCCAAGCCAAAGCAGGATCTCCTCGTCGGACTTTGCCTCGTAAAACGAGGTGACCTTCTTCATCGCGCGCAGCGGTGTCCACCAGGTGCGAGCCGAGTCGCGCTCAACGCTCATCGCCACGGGCAAGATCAGGTCGGCCAAAGCCACCATCGTGGGGGTGATGAAGGGATCGGCATAGGCGATGAAGGGAATCTCGCGCATATACTTGTAGGCGCGCGGCGCGGGCTCTTCATGGCCGGCAAAGGCGTTGCAGGACTGGCCCCAGTAGATGCGAATCGGATACGGATTGCCTGTCTCCAAAGCGTAGGCCATGGCGTCGGGGTTGGCCATGCCCATGAAGTCCAGACCCTCAAAGCCAACATAGGCCTTCTTGAACTTCTTGGCCGCGGCTTCGGGGCGGGCATAGAGACTGGCCGTTGAGTAACCGGCGTTGATGCCAAAGGCCGTGTGCATAAGATTCATGGTCCCCGGCTTCTCGATATTGCCACAGATCGCCATCAGCGCACAGACCGCCTGGGTCCAGTGCATGGCAGAAGAGGTGGAGGCGTCAAAGGCAAGCCCCCACTGAATGGCACCGGCGTCAGCCGAGGCGTAAAGACGGGCGGAGGCAACGATGTCTTCGGCACTCAGCCCGGTGCGCTCGGCTGCCCACTCGGGGGTGAACTGCTTAACGTGCTCGGCCAGCTCGTCGTAGTAGGCAACCCAAAGGTCGACAAACTCATGGTCGATCAGATCTTCGCCCATGATCACATGCAGCCAGGCCAGGGCCAGGCAGACATCGGTGCCGGGGTTGACGGCAAGCCAGTACTCGGCCCGCGCTCCCCACCAGGTAAGCACCGGGTCGATGGATATTATCTTGGTGCCCATCTGCACGCACTGCACCAGCCAGTGTCCCATGAAACCATCGGCGTTTGACTTTAAAGGCTCGTTTCCCCAGACCACCAAGACATCGGGGTTTTTCCATTCCGTGTGTGCATAGCGATCCGCATGCACGTGCGCGCAGTCTACCAGGGGGTATTCGCCAAAGGGGCCGACCGAGCCACAGATGCGGGGCGCGTAGCATGACCAACCAGAGAAATAGATGCCCCCGCAGTTCGGCGTACCAAAGGCGGAACCGGCGGTGAGTGGCACCTGCCAGCTGATGTTGCGCCCGGTGCCGTGGCCGACGACTATCGACTCGCGCCCCCAGCCCTCATCGTCAAGCTTTTTAACCTCCGCCTTGACTATCTCCAGTGCCTCTTCCCAGGTGATGCGCTCAAACTTGTCGGCCTGTCCGCGGTATTTGCGATCACGCTTCATCGGGTACTTCAGCCGCAGGGGGTTGTTGACCATCTCTTCTACGGCCAGACAGCGCATGCACAGCCTGCCGTTGACAAAAGGACTGAGCGGATCTCCTTCTACCTTCTCCAATTTATTGTCTTTGGTATAGAGAAGAAGGCCGCAGGAGTTGTGACAGCCCGGGCCGGAATAGTTATAGGTTCGGGTTACCGTATAGCCGTCCTCCTCCCATTGCCACTCACCTTCGTGATAGGCCTCACGGTTGATACTGTCCAGGAATTCTTGGTAATCTGCCATCCGCTCTACCTTTCTTCGCCACAAGCCCTTAAAACACCGCATTGGCTTAAAGTCACAGGCAAGCTGAGCTGAGCTCGCCCATTGCCATTCGCGGACATTCAGCGATAACAATTTAGGTTGTGATGAGAAGGCTGTATATTGAGCCCAAAATACATTTTTGCGTTTATGCTCTAAACCCCTGGGGATGATTCAGGGCGATTATCTGCGCGTTTGCTGATCATCTCATCGATGTTTTCGATGATGTCAATCAGTTCCTGCTGCGAGTGCACATCGAGCCGCTTGTAGATATTGTAGATATGCGCCTTTGCCGTGCTCCGTGAGATATAGAAAGCTTCTTGAATATATTTTGCGTTGCGCCCACGCGACAAAAGCCGCAGGACCTCGTGCTGCCGGGGAGAAAGCGCATACACCTCAACGACCTTATCGATCTTTTCCTTCCAAAGAGACGATTTGACAGTGGTGTCTATTTCTGCTGCTTTGAGTTCATCGGTTATTGAGTTAGCATGAAATAACTGGCTGCTGACAATGACGAGATAGGCCAGGCCAAGCATCAGGACGATCTCGGATGTTTCGCCTGGAAAAAGGGTCTGTGCAGTCCATGGCAAACATATCCCCAAGCCAAATCCAACCGCATAACAAAACCAGCTAACACCAAAAGAGCGAAATACCGCCAAGCCGTTAAAACTGGTAATCTCAGCAATGGTAATAAAGCACTGGACAGAGTTGCAGCTGATAATCAAGACCAAAAGACCGCAGCAGACCAGCTTCCCCTCATCAGGAAGGAAGGGAAGCGCCAGCAAGGGCAACGTAACCTCGCTGGAAAACCAACGCAGGAAGAGACTCTCAGAAAAGAATTTGAGACGTAGCGCGTCAACAAGCATCACCGTTCCCGCGACAAGCACGGGCAGGCCCACTATCAGTGAGATACTCATCGGGTTTTGCGGCGCACCAATCAACACGACATAAGACGCCGCCACGCCCGCTGGCAGGCCGGTTATCAAAGTGGTGTAGAGGCTGAGTTTTGAGATGCGGTAATGCCCTTGCGATTCTGAAACCGCATGAACCGTATAAGCACTCAGGAGTCGAATGTGCAGGATAAAGAAAACTGCTGCTGAAGCCAGGGGCAGGATAGCGGCAATGATTAGACGGGGCACCTCCTGCAACGAAGCAATCAGCAGTACCAAAGCCCCCGCGGCTAAAAACATCGTCGAGAGCACCGGGCCGATGACCCCCCGTCTGATCGTGGCAAAACAGAGGCTCCAGAGCAAGGTGAAAAGTGAGGCGCCCGTCGAGCAGAGGATAACCGCTATTTGAGTAAGCCACTTAAACCCAGGCTGATCCGGCATCATCTGCAACGCGGCAACGCAAAGCATTCCGGCCAAATAAATGACTACCGCAACCGCGAGGAGTATCTGTCGCTGGTTAAATCCGCGAAAACGATCGGAATACAAGGCCCCTGTGGATAAGACAAGCATCACACAGACCAGGGAGAGAGCGACGTTTATCTCTGTGAACGCCAGATCTGAATAATGCCAGGGCAAGAAGAAAAGCAGCACCATGTAGGCAAAAGCGAAAGAAGAACCCACAACTCCCAATATAAGCCATAGCTGAGGAAAGGGATCGGGCTTAGCATCATGTTGCAGGCGCGACGAGGGCGTGATAACGTCTATCTCACTCATCATTGTCTCCATTCCATCGCCTTGCGCCAACACGAAACTGTGCTAAAGGTACTGATTGACCTCAATAAATTTCACACCTGCCCCTGCGGTGAAGAGTGCCAGAGTGTAAAGCAAGAACAAAAACCCCCTTAGCGTGCCGCCATTATTACATAAGCGATTGCCGCCTTGACACAGTATTTCTACCCATATCCAAGGTTTAGGGTCGAGGGTCTTAGCAGTTTGCTCACAAATGTACTGTGAGCACAATGGAAATTCTTCTCCACGAACCTAGACTGAAGGTGTCAGTAGGCGAAGCAGAAGGGGAAAGGAAACCGATGGCAGACTATCAAGAGTTTCTGAACAGCATCAATCGCGAGGCCTACCATGAAGGCGAATGGCAGTGGCAGGAGGACGGCTATACCGTCACGCGCACCTACCAGTACTCGCCTCCGGGCTGTCACGACTCATGCGGCGTGTTGTTTTATACCAAAGACGGCAAGCTCGAAAAGGTTGAAGGAGATCCGCTCAGCCCCTGGGTCAACGGCCGTCTCTGCATCCGCTGCCTCGATCTACCCGAGGCGGTAAACCATCCCGACCGCGTTAAATATCCGATGAAGCGCGCCGGTGAGCGCGGCGAGAACAAATGGGAGCGCATCAGCTGGGACGAGGCCTATGCGACGATTGTTGAAAAAGTCAACGAAATAAAGGCCACCCATGGCTCGGAGTCGATCATCTGCGTTCATGGTACCGGTCGCAACATCAACTGGCTTTGCCCGTTCTTTGGGCAGGCGGCGTTGCAGACCCCCAATATATCAACGCTGTTTTTCTCGGGTTTTTCCTGCTATCTGCCCCGCGTCTGCGGCGCCATGGCCCCTCTGGGCGACTTCCCCATAGCAGACGCGGCCGTAGGACACGCGGATCGCTATGCCAATCCCAACTGGCGGGCTCCCGAAGTCGTGGTGGTCTGGGGAAATGAGCCTTTGGCCTCAAACGCCGACGGCTACATGGGGCATTGGCTGGTGCAGTGCGTACAGATGGGAACTCGGATAATCTCGATAGACCCGCGCCTTACCTGGTGGGGGGCACGGGCCGATTACTGGCTGCAGCTGCGTCCCGGAACCGACGCCGCCATCGCCTGCGCCTGGATAAACGTGATCATCTCAGAAGAGCTCTATGACAGGGAGTTCATCGAGTACTGGTGTTCGGGCTTTGATGAACTGTGGGAAGGAGTCAAGGACTTCACGCCTGCCTGGGCCGCAGACATCAGCGGTGTGCCTGAAGAGGAGATCATCGCCTCTGCGCGCCTGTACGCCTCGGGCAACAACTCCGCCATTCAGTGGGGCCTGGCCTTTGACCAACAGGTAAGCGCGATGGCCTTAAATCTTGCGACCTGCGATCTGATGGCAATATGCGGCAACATCGACCGTCCCGGTGGCAATATCTTGGTGCGCAATTCCTTTGAGATAAACGCCGGATACGCCTCCGGAGAAGACTGGACACCGCAATCGGCCAAAGACCGCAAGCTGACCATCGCCCGCGGCCGGGGCATCTCCGGTGGCGAATTCATCGCCCACGCCGACACCGACGGCATCCTCCATGCCATCGAGGCGGGAACCAATGCCGCGGGGGATCCCTATCCTATCGATATGATCTGGTTTCAGAGCTCCAACTCGCTGGCCTGTCCGGCCATGGACGCGCCGCGCGCCTGGGAGGCCCTGAAGAAGGTTCCGTTCATCGTTAACGCCGATCCCTTCTTAACGCCGCTTTCCATCGCCGCCGCCGACATCATCTTGCCGGTGGCCATGAGCTGCGAGCGCAATTCTGCCCGCACCTGGTGGACACCGGTGCGCACGATGTATAAGGTCTCTGAATACTACGAGGCAAAAAGCGACGAGCAGATAGTCGTTGAGCTGGGAAGACTGCTGAATCCTGCCGCTTTTGAGCAGCTCGGCTGGGAGAAGGACACCGACATCACCGACTGGTACCTCGCCGGTGGCGACGGCAAGAGGCACAGCGCCTCCTCCAACGTCAAAGGCAACATCTCCGAGAAGGCCACCGGCGGCGTCGGTATCAGTTTTCAGGAGCTCTCGAAGCAGGGCGGCTATAAGTACGATTCCTGGAATGACACCTACGAGAAATTTGCCAAGGGCATGCTTCGCGACGACGGCCAGGTGGGTTTCTCCACGCCTTCCGGGCGCATCGAGCTGGCACCTTACACCTACCGCGTCTGGGGCCTGACGCCCACGCCCTTCCATGTTGAGCCGCCGGAAGGACCCATCTCCACACCGGAGCTGATGCAGGAATACCCGCTGATCCTGTCCTGCGGCGGACGTTCCTATGAGTTCTTTCATTCCGAGCACCGGCAGTTACCCACGATGCGCGAGCTGCATCCCTGGCCGCTTTTGATGGTCCACCCGATTGATGCCGAGAAGTACGGTGTGGAGGAGGGCCGCTGGGCCTGGATAGAGAACTTCCACGGGCGCTTTCGCCAGGTGGTTCAGCTGACCGAGCGGGTCGCCCCCGGTGTGGTGCACGCCGAACACGGCTGGTGGTTCCCTGAGCAGGAGGGCGCCGAACCGAGTCTGTTTGGCACCTTTGACTCCAATCCCAACAACTGCACACGGGCCTACGACACTGGCGAGGGCGGCATCGGTGCTCCGATTAAAAGCATGATCTGCAAGATATATCCTTATGCGGAGGGCGACGAACTTCCCGGCGTGAAGGTCGTGAACAAGGGCGGCTGGAAGGATTATGTCGAGGGTAAGATGGTCGGCTCGACGATTCACGGTCGCTAGAAGGGTTGCGACGAAGCGCGCGGTGACGCGCGCTTCGTCGCGGTCGTCCGCTAACCTCTGACGTCCCGACGCCGATAGACGACCGCGCCTGCGGTGGCCAGCACCGCCGCGAGCAGCACCAGACCGAGGCTCAGCGCTGGGTCGAGTTCCTGCGTGGGATAGGCCGGCAGGACGCCAAAGGGACTGAGCTTTGTGGCCGCCTCCGGAAAGTCGGCCAGGCGGCCCAGGTAAAAGGCCACAAACGCATAGATCAGAGCAGCCCAGGCAAGGCCGGACAGGCGCACCGAGAGGCCGGCGAGCAGGGCGGCCAGTCCCGCGAAGACCAGTTGGGCGGGCAGGTAGTTAAAGCTGGCCGCAAGCACCATGCCAAGATCCATCGGCTCCGGCAGCGAGACTGCGGCAGCGGTGAAGAAGCCCAGGGCGCTGGCCAGCTGCATCAAGACTGCCGCAACGGTGGCAACCAGCAGGTAGCCAGCAAACAGATACCAACGCGATGTCGCCGTGCTGAGCGTCTGCTCCATTCGGCCATGGCGCTCCTCGGCCAGCAGATGGTTGACCACGGTAAGCACCGGAACCGTGGCGATGATCGCCATCATCAACATCAGCATCGCGACCACCGGCTCGCTGATATCCGAGGTGGCCATCCCCGGCGTGACGCTGATCAGACTCTGGTAGAGGGCGTTATTCTCGATAAAACTATTCATCTCACCCATCACCGAGCCAAAGGATGCCGCCAGGACCAGGCAGGTCAGCGCCCAGGCTGCTATCACGCCGCGCGTCTGGCGCCAGATGAAGCCCCACTCGCCTTGCAGGAACCTTGAGGCGCGGACACGGGCGCGGCGGGCGGGCAGAAGAGCGGAACCACTGTCGCGCCTGGCCTGCAGGATGGTTGCCAGGGCGAAAAAAACCAGGCCTTCCAATGCGAGTACGGCCGACGGCCAAACGAGATTGGCAACAAAGGCCTGGCTTTGTTCGGCCAGGCCGAGCGGCGAGATAAAGGACAGTGCGTTTGCGCTGGTGCTGGCATCGCCTGCAGCGCGCAGCAACCAGGCCACACCAAGCGTGGCCACGCCTAAGCCGAGGGCGCCTTTGGCACGATCCGCCAGCTGGGCGGCGATGGCAGCCAGGCCGGCAAAACCGAGGCCGCAGGCAGACAGAGCCAAAGCGTAGACCGCCGATCCCGCCCAGTCGATGCCCTCCACCGCAAACAGGGGCTGAATAACACTGACGGTCACAGCCAAAACGATATCGGCAGCCAGCATCACGGCCATTGTAGCTAGTATATTAGCGTTTCTGCCAACGGGCTGCGCAGAAATCAACTCCAGTCGCCCCCGTTCCTCGTCGCCACGGGTGTGGCGGATGACGAACATGATGTTAAAAAGCGCATAACCGAGCGCAGCCCAGAGCAGCATGAATTGAGCATACAGGGCTCCCGTGCTGTAGTCTGTACTGAAGCTGGGGCCAAAGAGGGCGACCATTGCAGGGTTTTCCATGGCTAGGATGAGCGCCTGACGCGAGGCTTCGTCGCCGATCATATCCGGCAGTAGAGGCGCACAGAAAACGGCCAGGCTGAACAGCCCAAGCAACCAGAGCGACAGGTAGAAACGGTCGCGGCGAAGAATCAGACGAACTAACGATAAGGTGCCTTGAGCCTGCATTGTAGTTCTCCTCTCCGCCGCTCAGTGACCGGCGTAGTGACCCATGAACAGCTCTTCCAGCGTGGGTGGGGTGGATGTCAGGTGGACCGGCTGTTTATCTGCAAGCCAGGCTAAAATCGGAGCGGTCTCGCTGTTATCCAGCGAAAACGTCGTCGCATCGCCGTCGCGGTGCAGGTCGTGTACGCCCTTCAGCGCGGCCAGGCCATCCAGTGGTGCCGCCGAGCGTACCGCCACTTTGTTGCGCGTCAGGTGGCGCAGTTCGTCCAGGCTGCCGCTGTCGATGATCCGCCCGGCGCGCACCACAGCTATCCTGTCACAAAGCTGTTCTACTTCAGAGAGAATATGGCTGGAGAGGAAGACGGTCGCGCCGCGCTGTTTGGCCTGCACCACGCACTGGCGAAAGACCTGCTCCATCAGTGGGTCGAGGCCGCTGGTTGGCTCGTCTAAGATGTAGAGGTCGGCCGCGGAGGCAAAGGCCGCTATCAGCGCGACCTTTTGGCGGTTGCCCTTGGAGTAGCTGCCGCATTTTTTGCTCGGATCGAAGTCAAAGCGTTGGATCAGTTCGTCCAGGGAGGGGGCGGAAGCGGCATTGCCGGAGGCGGCGGGGGCGGCGCTACCGGCAGAGGCGCTACGGCTGCCGCGATCGATAGAGCTGCGGCGGTCGGCGCGCACGCCACGCAGGCGCAAAAAGAGGTCGATCACCTCTCCCCCACTGAGGTTTGGCCAGAGGTTGACATCACCGGGCACATAGGCCACGCGGCGATGGATCTCCACCGCGTCACGCCAGCAGTCCCTGCCAAATATCCGCGCCGTACCCTCGTCGGCTTTAATGATGCCGAGAAGAGCGCGGATCGTTGTTGATTTGCCTGCCCCGTTGGGGCCGATGAAGCCGTAGACCTCTCCCGGCTCAACGCTGAGCTGCACGCCATCGAGCGCCTGCGTGCGCCCAAAGTGCTTGCGTAACCCGGATATCTCAATCACTGACATCTTTCATCCTTTCGCTCGTTGGGTCATCGGTTCTCCAGGGAGGCGCAGTGCTTGCGGTCTCAGACGGTGGCGGGGCAGCGGCAGAGGCGGTTGGCGGTGCGGCGGGCTCGTCATCGGCGCGATAGAGCAGGCAGCGCATCAACTCAAAGTATTCGACGCTCTGATCCACAAGTCTTTGAAAGTCGTCCTCACTGAGATCGGGAGTGATTTCTGCGAGTATCTCGTTGCTCAGCCCTTCGCTGATCCAGCCGAGGATCCGCGCCGCCTGCTGCCTGCTTACTCCCTCTTTGAGGAGATTTTCATCCAACGCCTCGGTGAGCGCCGCCATCGTGTTCCAGGACTGCTCAACCAGACTGTCTACGTGCTCACGCAGCTCTGCGGGCAGCTCGCCTTTTATCGCGCGGACGTAAAAGCGGGTCTCCAACAGGTAGCGACGGGTCAGTTCCAGCTGGGTGCTCAGCGCCAGCCGCAGTATCTCAAAGATGTCCTTTGGCTGCGGGCTGTCGCCGCCAGAAAGCTCGAGTACCATGTTGGTGTAGGTGGCAAAGATATCGTCCAAGAGATAACGAAACAGTCCCTCTTTGCTGCCAAAATAGTGAAACAGCAGCCCCTTTGAGATGCCGGCACGCTTGACGATTGTGTTGGTGGAGACCTGTGGGTAGTCGTGCCTGGCAATCTCCTGGAGAGCGGCACTGAGGATGTGCTCGCGTCTGGCGGCGTCGATGCGCTGAAACTGCTCGTAGTTGCTGCGGAAGTCCTTTGGCATGTTTTCCCTGTCCTTTGGTGTTCTCTGCTGGCGTTCGTTGACCAGATGGTCAACGCACAGGAATCAGGATAGCAGGTTTTGACCGGTTGGTCAAGCGTTATACTGAACTGCCTCCAACAGACTACTGGACGCACGACTGTACGGGCGACTGAAAGCGGGCATCATGCCAGAATTGCCAGAAGTAGAAACCATCCGCCGCGGCCTGGAGCGCGTCGCCCTCGGACGGCGCATCGCCTCGGTGGAGCTGCTCAGCCCTCGGAGCTTTTTGGGAGTTAACGACGATGCACGCGAAGTGCTTATCGGGGCCGAACTGATCCAGATCGCCCGCCGCGGCAAGCTGCTGATGCTGCATTTGGATAAGGGTTTCACGCTGATGGCCCATCTGCGGATGACCGGGCAGTTGATATTTCGCGATGGGGCAAGCGAGGCGGGCGGTGGCTATGACGGCGGGCTGTGCGTGACTGACGGGCGCGGCAGCGAACCGAACAACGACAGCGAGACGGCAGGCAGCGAGATGGCAGGCAGCGACACGGCAGGCAGTGAGACGGCAGGCAACGCCGCCGAAGCAGATTTTGGCGGTGGCTACCCTTCCCGCTCGCTGATTGGTGAGCTGCCCGACCGCAGCACGCGGGTCGTCATCGCCTTTACTGACGGCAGCCATCTCTACTTTAACGACCAGCGCCGCTTTGGCTACCTGAAGCTCATACCGACAGCCCTGCTTGGCGAGGACGACTTCCTCAGCCGCCTTGGACCGGAGCCGCTGGACGCCGATTTTACCTGGCGTGAGCTGCGCGAGTGCCTGCCGATGCACTCCTCACGACCGATCAAGACGGCGCTGCTCGACCAGCAGGTGATCGCCGGCATCGGTAACATCTACGCCGACGAGAGTCTGTTTCTGGCCGGCATCCATCCGGCGCGGCCGGTCTGTGGCCTGACCGTGCCGGCCATCAAGCGGCTGCACGCAGGCATTCGCTCCTGCCTGCAACAGTCCTTAGACGACGGCGGCTCCACGGCGCGCGATTACGTGGACGCCGAGGGCCTGCGCGGCGAGTACCTCGACCTGCACGCAAAGGTCTACGGCCGCAGCGGCCAGCCCTGCCCTAAATGCGGTCGCCCGATAAGCAAGACGCGCCTCGCAGGCCGGGGCACGCACTTCTGCGCGCATTGCCAGAGATGAGGTTGAAAGATTTACTGATTAAACACCCCCGTGGGGTGCACAACGTTATCGCGCTTGATGTCGGTGCCGTCCAGGCTCTGATCAACCATCTCGATGCCGCGCTGGACGACCGTGTTGCCGTAGCGTTTGCGCAAGACATCGATGGTGGCGTCGAGCTCCTCCAACTCGCGATGGCGGTCGGTCTCAAACAGCGCCAGCTGCTCCGGCTCGTCGCTCATCACCAGGTCGCTGGCACGCACGCTGAGGGCGCGGATCGGCCGGCTTTCGTCCAGAGGTTCGTTAGCCTCCAATAACTCCCAGGCCGCGCGGGCGACAAGCGCTGTGGCATTGGTGGCCGCATCCAGCTTAACCTGGCGATTGCAGCCGTCCAGGGTCGCATAGCGAATCCAGATGCCTACCGTGCGAGCCCGCGCGCCGCCCTCGCGCATCCGCTGGGAGACGCTTTCGGCCAGCAGGTAGACGAGCGCCCTGGCGTCGCGGGCGGTGACGATGTCGTGCGGCGCGGTCAGCCCGTTGCCGTAACTTTTTATCGTGCGACTGACGCCCTTGCGGTCGGGGTCGTAGGATTTTACCGGAGCAGTATCCTCGCCGCGGGCAAACATGCTCAGGGTCAGACCGACCACACCAAAGCGCTTGCGGAGGTTCTCAGGGGGCTCCAGCGCCAGCTCGCCGATACTGCGAATGCCCATGTCTACCAGTTTGCGCTCGGTGGCCCGCCCGACGTATAACAAACTGCGCACAGGCGCGCGCCAGACGATGTCGCGATAATTATCCCGGTTGATGACCGTGATGGCGTCGGGCTTTTTGTAGTCGGATCCAAACTTGGCAAATATCTTGTTCCAGGACAGGCCGATGGAGATGGTCACCCCCAACTCCGCTTTAACGCACGCACCGATCTCAGCAGCCAGTGCCTCGGCCGAACCGAAGAGCTGCACCGAGTTGGTGATGTCGAGCCAGGCTTCATCGGGCCCAAAGGGCTCCACGAGGTCGGTATAGCGGTAGTAGATCTCACGCGCCAGGGCGGAGTAGTGCAGGTAGAGGTGGAAGTCGGGCGGCACGACGATCAGCTCCGGGCACTTTTTGCGCGCCTGCCAGAGCGTCTCGGCCGTCTTGATGCCAAAGGCCTTGGCCTCGTTGCTCTTGGCCAAAACGATACCATGCCGCTTCTCCTCGTTGCCACCCACCACCACTGGCAGGCCCTGCAGTTTGGGATTCCTGGCCTGCTCGACACTGGCATAGAAGTTGTTCATGTCACAATGCAGGATGTAATGACACTCGCTCGGGGCGCGCGGAAACGCAGCGGCTGTTGAAGCAGCGGCAACCGGAACAGCCGCCGCAGAAGCCGCAGAAGCCGCAGAAGCCATGATGGATCGCTCGTCATTCATAGAACATATGTTCGCATAAATTCAGAGCCCTGTCAAGTGTCTGGATGAGACAATCCACGGTTCATTGAGCCACTGCGATAGCCACCCAGATCGAGCGCCACGTAGGCGAACCCCAGCTCCTGCAGCCGCCGGTTTACCGCACCGCGCAGTTGTGCGCTGAGCAGCGCCTCGTCTCCTCGCGCGTCGGTCTCGATGCGCGCGACGTCGCCGTGCACGCGCACGCGCACCTGCCCCAGGCCCACATCGAGCAAGAACTGCTCGGCGGCGTCGATACGCGCCAGCAGCTCGGAGGTGATGGGCGTATTGTAGGGCAGCCGCGAGGCCAGGCAGGCAAAGGCGGGCTTGTTCCAGACCGCCAGGCAGCGCCGACGGGCCAGGGCGCGAACCTCGGCCTTGGTCAGACCGACTTCGCGCAAGGGGCTGGCGATGCCCAGCTCGGCGATGGCGGTAAGGCCGGGGCGGTAATCGCCCAGATCGTCGTGGTTAGAGCCTTCGGCAACAACGGCGATGCCCCGCTCGGCGGCAACGGCCAAAAGCTTCTCAAACAGGCTGCGCTTGCACAGATAGCAGCGGTTGGGTGGGTTAGTGCAAAACCCTTCTATCTCCAGCTCCTCGTTGGCCACCTCGTCATGAGCAATGCCGCGCTGTTCGCAGAAAGCGGCGGCGGCGGCGCGCTCGCGTTGGGGAAAGGAGGCCGAATACGCCGTTAGAGCCAGACAGTTGTCCCCGAGCGCCTCATGGGCAACATCCAGCAGCAGGCTGGAATCAACGCCGCCGCTGAAGGCCACCGCGACCGATTGGTAGGAGGCAAGCAGCCCGTAAAGCCGTTCGCCTTTCGCATTTAACTCTGCTGCCTCATCCGCCTGCGGCGCCGCACGGCGTTGCGCGGCATCAGGCGGCGTCCCGTTCCGCTCCGCCCCATCCTGCATCATCGCGCCCCGCTCCACGTCATTTTGCGCCATCCCGGCAGGCTCCAGCTTCTGAGCGTCGCGGCCCCGCATTGATGCGATGCGCGATAGCCCCGGCGCCAAAGCCGTTGTTGATGTTCACAACGCTGACGCCGCAGGCGCATGAGTTAAGCATCGCTAGCAGTGCGGCCAGGCCACCAAAGCTGGCGCCGTAGCCCACCGAGGTCGGCACGGCGATCACCGGCACCTCAACCAGGCCGGCAACCAGCGAGGGCAAAGCCCCCTCCATGCCGGCAACTGCCACAACGCAGCGGGCGGCACGCAGCTCCTGCTCGCGGGCCAGCAGACGATGAACGCCGGCGATACCAACATCGGCCAGCAGCGTCACGCGCGAACCCATCAGGCGTGCCGTGACTGCCGCCTCTTCGGCCACGGGCAAATCGCTGGTACCCGCGCAGCAGACGACGACATCGCCAATCAGAGCCTGCGCATCGTCGGACAGAGCCGCCTGAACGTCCTCTCCGCTTACACGCAGGTCGGGTTCCCGGCGATCGATAAAGAGCAGCTTGCAGCTGGCAAGATAGGCCGCCTCGGGCAACTCGGCACAGATGCGTCGGGCCTGCCTTGTGTTGACCCGCGTTGCCAAGGCCACCCCGTGTTCGTCCGCGAGCGCCTTGAGCAACAGTGTTATCTGACTGGCGGTCTTGCCCTGAGCAAATACCACCTCGGGAAAACCGCAGCGCTGTTCACGTTGAAAGTCGAGTTGAGCAAAGCTCTGCGAGTCGGTCACTGAATCACCTCATGAGGTAGAATTTGGTGGGCCCAGCAGGATTCGAACCTGCAGCCAAGGGATTATGAGTCCCCTGCTCCACCATTGAGCTATGGGCCCACGCCGATCCGATGCGCCGTCGCACCGTCACACAGCCGCGCAACAGCACTGCCGCATTGACACACTGTCGCGCCATCGCACTGATACAAGACAGGATTGTACCGCAAAAGCCCCGCCTCGCGACAGGGCTTTTGAATTTTTCGGTAGTCGCGGCCAAGGCACAGCCCCTGCGGGCGCAAAGACCTCTGCAAGGCTCAACGCAGACTCAACGCAGGCTCAACGTGTGCCATTCGCGCGGGCGTCAACCGTTATTGGCGTCCGAGCCCAAAGTCACCTTCAGGTCGAGCTTTTCGCTGCCGCGCAGTACGGTAAGCGTCACTTCATCACCAACCAGATGACCGCGCACATTGATGATCAACTCGCTGGCAGTGGCAACCTCTTTGCCGTCAAAGGCGACCACAACATCGCCTTTTTTAACGCCGGCCTGATCGGCGGCCGAACCGGAGACCACCGAGGCGATAAGAATGCCGCTGGTCTCGGGCGTACCCAACTGACGGGCGTTGCCCGGAGTGACGGTCTGCAGGGTCACACCCAGGAAGGGGTGCTCAACGGTTTTGCCGGCCATGATCTGATCTGCAACCTGAATAGCATATTCGCTTGGAATGGCGAAGCCAACACCCGAATAGGTGCCCGAAGTCGAATTAATCAGCGTATTGACACCAATCAGCTTGCCCTCGGCATTAACCAGCGCGCCACCAGAATTACCAGGATTGATGGCGGCATCGGTCTGTATCAGGTTGGCATAGATGGTCACGCCAGCCGTAGATTGCATCGTGGTAGAGCGATAGAGGGCGGAGACGATGCCGGTAGAGACGGACTTCTCCAAACCGAAGGGGCTGCCCAAAGCCATCACCCATTCGCCAATCTGCACTCCGTTGGAGTCCGCTTTCTCGATGGGCGTCAGGCCGGTAGCGTCTACCTTGAGAACTGCCAGGTCGCTGGACGGGTCGCTGCCAACCACCGTAGCCTCATACTTCTGGTCCTTATCCACGCTGACCAGGAACTGCTTGCCTTCCTCGATAACGTGGTAATTGGTGAGGATATATCCGTCAGCGCTGAGGATAATGCCAGAACCGAGCCCGTACTTCTCCAGATTGCCCTCGCCCTCGCCCAGTGCCGGGCCCGCATCATTAAACAGAGCATTATCGGAAGGGTTGGCGTAGACGTCGATGTTGACGACCGAGGGCATGGTCTTGGCCGCCACCGCCTCGGCGAGCGTGGCGTTATCGGAAGCTGAAGGATTGATGGTGATCGGCGTGCCTGAACCACCCGACGGAGTGGATATCACCGTATTGGTGTGAAAGCCGTCGGTGACAACATAGAGAATGCCCACCGAAAGCAGGGCCCCAATAACCACACCGATCAGTCCGATCAGGAAGGACGCTGCCTTGGAGGATTTGGCGCTCGGGGCGGGCAGCGGCTGATGCGCGCCCGGTTGATGCACGCCCGTTGCAGGTTGCGGAGGTGGCTGCTGTGGGGGGGCCGAATGATGCGCGGGGGGCTGATGCGCGCCCGGTTGCTGGGCAGATGCCTGATGCGCGGGAGGCTGATGATGGGCAACACCCGCCTGGTGAGCGGGTGACTGGTGAGAGGGAGACTGGTGAGCGGGTGGCGGGGCGGCGGCATGATGAACAGGCTGAGGAGCGGATGGTTGATGCTGAGCATGTGACTGATACGCATCCGCCAGAGGCTGCGGGGACGATTGATAGGAAGCCGGCGTCGGATACGTGTCCGCCAGATATGAGGGTGTTACCGGAGGCACCTGTACGGGCAAGGGCAGAATCTGCGGCTGCGACGTAAGCGGCGGCTGCTGCTGCGACGTAAGCGGCGGCTGCTGCTGCGACGTAAGCGGCGGCTGCTCCTGCGACGTAAGCGGCGACTGCTGTTGCGTAAGCGGCGGCTGCTGTTGCGTAAGCGGCGGCTGCTC
>JAISMZ010000171.1 GCA_031276475.1 Coriobacteriales bacterium | reverse complement strand
GAGCACGGCTTTGCGCTCTCGCCGACCCACGAGGAGCTGATCACCGCCCTGGTGCGCAACGAGCTGCGCTCCTACCGGGAGCTGCCGCGCACCCTCTATCACTTCTCCAACAAATACCGCGATGAGATACGCCCGCGCTTTGGCCTGCTCAGGGCGCGCGAGTTCATCATGAAAGACGCCTACAGCTTTCACAGCGACCAGGCCAGCTTGGACGCCACCTACGCCGAGCAGGCCCAGGCCTACGGGCGCATCTGCCAGCGGCTGGGACTGGATTTTTATCCCGTTGAGGCCGACTCCGGGCAGATCGGCGGCAAGGTGACCACCGAGTTCATGGCCCTGGCCGAGGCTGGCGAGGCCGAGCTGGTCTACTGCGAATGCGGTTATGCGGCCAACACCGAGATCGCCGCCGCGGGCATCGAGGTTCTCCAATACAAACCGGAGGAGGCAACGAGCCGCCAGCGTATCCACACTCCCATCGAGGGCACCATCGCCGCCCTGGCGGAGTTTCTGGGGGTGCCCGAGCAGGCTACGGTTAAGGCCCTGGCTGGCAGGGACGCCAACGGTCAGCTCTCCGTGCTGTTCATCCCCGGCAGCCACACGCTGGGCGACGTCAAGGTTGAGCGGGCGATCCCCGGCTTCAGCTTTCTCAGCGACGAGGAGATCGCCAACGCCTCCCTGGTCAAGGGCTATATGGGTCCTGTCGACCTGCCTGCGGGTATAAAGGTTATCGCTGACGTCAGCCTGCGCGATCTGCCGCGCTGGGTGACGGGCGCCAACGAGCGCGATTATCACTATACCGGCATCGCGCCCGGCGAGGACTTCACGGTTGATGACTGGTTCGATCTGTCCGTCGCCCAGGCAGGGGATGCCTGTCCGCGCTGCGGGCGCGCACTAAAGGCCGCCCGTGGCATCGAGGTCGGGCAGGTGTTTCAGCTGGGCACCCGCTATTCCGAGGCGATGGCGGCCAGCTATATGGATCAAGACGGTGCGGAGAAGCCCTTTTTGATGGGCTGTTACGGTTGGGGTGTCACGCGCTCGCTGGCCGCGGTGGTCGAGCAGCACAATGACGAGAAGGGCATCATCTGGCCAATCAGCGTCGCTCCCGCCGAGGTCTGTGTCATCGCCTTGAGCATCGGCGATGAATTGGTTCATCCACAGGCCGAGGCCCTGGCCCAAAGTCTGGCTGAGGCCGGGCTGGAGGTCGTTTTGGATGACCGCGATGAGCGGGCCGGCGTAAAGTTTAACGATGCCGACTTAATCGGCTGGCCCTATCAGCTGATCGTCGGCAAACGCGGGCTGGAGGCGGGAATCGTCGAACTTAAGACCCGCGCCAGCGCCGAGCGCCGGGAGCTGCCTTTGGACAATGCCCGCGATATCGTCACGAAGTTGGTCGTTGAGCAACGGGCGGTCTATCGCTGCGGTTCCAGCGACTTTCCCACCACCTGAGTGCCCGTGGCACCGCCCGTGGCTTCAGGCATCAGCTCGTTGGAGATGGTCTGCAATATCCGTCTAAAGGTCTCCACATCCCCGGGCTCAAAGCGTTTCTCGATGCGTGCCACCACTGTGTTAACGTAACCGGTGCTCAGCCGCAGGTACTCGTGAAAGCGCTCGGTGACGAGCAGATACGACTCGCGCCGATCCTCCTGCGAGCGCTCTTTGCGCAGATAACCCTTTCTGATCAGGCCCTGCACCCGGTAGGTGGCGTTGGCTGTGGAGATGTTCACAAATTTGGCAAACTCGCTGACCGTCGGCTTTCCCAGGGAGTAGATCATCTCAACGCTGAACATCTCCACCGTACTCAGCGATGCCTCGCGAATTTCAAAGCGCTGAAAAATCCGCCGGTAAAACTGCAATTTGAACTTTGTGTAAACATCGTTGAAGATCCACTCCAGACTGGTATTCATCTTTGACCATTCATCCTCCCTGAGTCAGCACGAACGACAACTCCGCCGTGCAGGCAAGTGCGCCTTGTACCGTTGCACGGCCTTCTCCAAAGCCAACAAAGCCGCGTCGGCGCGTCAGACTGCATTCCAGTTCCAGTATATCACCTGGACGCACCGGTGTGCGAAAGCGCGCGTTCTTCACGCCGCCGAACAAGGCGATGCGCCCCGCCTGTCCCTCCTCGCTGAGCAGCGCGATCGCGCCGGTCTGAGCCAGGGCCTCAAGAACCAGCACGCCGGGCATCACGGGCTGACCGGGAAAATGCCCCTGAAAGAAGGGCTCGTTGCCACTGACGCATTTCAGTGCCCGCGCCCAGCTGCCGGGCTGATGGTCGGTCACCCGGTCGATTAGCAGAAAGGGGTAGCGGTGGGGCAGCAGGCGCTGGATCTGCTGAAAATCCAGGCTTTTTGCGGCGGCCTGTGTCTCGCTGCACGCATCGGTGCCCTTTGCGATGCTGCCGTTGTGGTTGGCCATGGTCGGGATTACATCATCATTGCTGTTCATCCGGTTCCCTTCGTCAAGATCAGAGAGGCGTTGTGTCCGCCAAAACCCAAAGAGTTGGAGAGCACCGCCTGCAATCCGTCTGCCGTGCGCCCGCTGTTGGCGATGACGTCAAGCGCGCAATCCGGGTCAAAGACGCGGTAGTTGATGGTCGGCGGTAGAAAATCATCCCGCAGGGCCAGGGCACAGATCAGGGCCTCAACGGCTCCGGCTGCTCCCAACAGATGTCCGGTCATAGATTTTGTTGAGGAGACCGGCGGCAACGTCGTCGCAGCCCTCGTCGCCGCCGGAGCACCTCCTGCTCCAGTTGCGGCACTGCCCGCCGCCGAAGCGTCCACCGTTGCTTCGGAGGTTTCGGTTGCAGCTGTTTCTGTGCCCCTCGCCCCGCCCGCTGCCGCGCCGCTTTCGCCGCCGAACACAGCAGCAATAGCCAAAGCCTCGCATCGGTCGTTCAGCGGCGTAGAAGTTCCGTGGGCATTGATGTAGCCTATCGCCTCGGGAGCGAGTTCAGCGTCGGCCAAGGCCCGTGTCATTGCGGCAATGGCGCCGCGGCCCTCAGGTTCAGGTGCGGTGATGTGATAGGCGTCACAGCTCGCGCCGAAGCCGGCGATTTCGGCATAGACGCGCGCACCGCGAGCCTCGGCGTGTTCCAGAGCTTCCAGCACCAGGATGCCGGCTCCTTCTCCCATTACAAAACCGGAGCGCTCGGCGTCAAAGGGGATCGAGGCCCGACGGGGGTCGTCACCTCGGTGCAGGGCCTGCATCGAGGTAAAACCGCCCAGTGCCATTGGGATCACCGTAGCCTCAGCTCCGCCGCAGACGGCGGCGTCGGCGTAGCCATGGCGGATATGGCGCGCGGCTTCGCCCAGGGCGTGCGTGGACGAGGCGCAGGCGGTGGTGATGCAGGAGCAGTCGCCGCGCAGCCCATGCTCGATGGCGATGCGTCCCGCCGCGATGTTGGCGATGGTCATCGGGATGTAAAGCGGCGAGATGCGGTCAAAGCCGCGTTTTTGGCCACGGCTGTGTTCGCGCACGGTACTCGCCATGCCACCGATGCCGCTGGAGACCAAAACGTCTACGCGCTCCAGGTCAAATTCTGCGGCGCTCAGACGCGCGTCGGCCACCGCCTCGCGCGCCGCGATCAGTGCAAGCTGCGTAAAGCGGTCGGCCCGACGCAGCTCGGCTGCACTCAGTAGCTCGCGGAGGTCGACCCTGACCTCCGCTGCCAAACTCACGGCTTGCCCCGCTGGGTTATGGGCGCTTATTGGCGCGATGCCGCAGCT
>JAISMZ010000152.1 GCA_031276475.1 Coriobacteriales bacterium | reverse complement strand
AAGCGTTCAACCTTGCGGACGAGACCGGCGTATTGGCCAGCTGTCAGCGCCCCGGCACAGGGACCGGGCCCCAGCCC
Organism: Coriobacteriales bacterium; assembly: GCA_031276475.1. GTDB lineage: Bacteria > Actinomycetota > Coriobacteriia > Coriobacteriales > UBA8131 > JAISMZ01. The sequence continues at coordinate 3,083 of JAISMZ010000152.1, read as the reverse complement.
GACGTGGTAGTCAAAGCAGGGCCGGGTGATGGCGGGGGCGGTGGCGGAGGTCGCGGCGGCAGCGGTGGTGGGGGCGGTGGCGGCGGCGCTCCCGAGGGCAGCGGCGGCGCCCTCCTCCACAGCAAAAGGTCTGGAGCCGTTGTCCAGGCAGCGCTTCAGACGCTTCCACTCGGCGCAGTCGGCCCTGCAGATCGGCACCACGCGGCGCGCCGTATCCACCATCTCCCGCGCCGCGCGCGCGTCGGTGTACGGGCCAAAGTAGCGGGTCTGCGCCTGGGGCTTCTCACGCGTGTACTTTATCGCCGGAAAGACGTCGCCGCGGGTGATGGCGATAAAGGGATAGCTCTTGTCGTCCTTAAAGTCCACGTTAAAGGGCGGGTTGTACTGGCTTATCAGGTTCTTCTCCAAGATCAGCGACTCGTGCTCGCTGCCGGTGACAAGGTAGTCAAAGCCGGCGACCTGCTCCATCAACAGCGGGATCATCGCCCGCTCGTCGGCAAGCGAGGTGTACTGGCGCATTCGGGAGCGCAGCTGTTTGGCCTTGCCCACGTAGAGCACCTTGCCCTCAGCGTCCTTCCAGAGGTAGACGCCGTGCGACTGGGGCACCGCGGTAAGCTGTTTGAGGATGTCGGGGCTTACTGGCATTGGCAGCCTGTCCTCCACCACTTCTTTATCATTGCCCGCAAGAGCTTGCGGATGAAGCGAGTGTAGCATAAGGCCTGCGAAAGCGTCCGCGGTGACAGCGCCTTTCGCCTGCGCCGCTTGCTCGCCAGCGCCTCCCACTAACGCCACCGACGCCCTCAAGAGGCTCACCAGCGCAACTTGCCCAAAACGCGGGTTTGCCTTCTGCGCAGCTTTTGCTATACTGGCCTCTGTTCGTTTTCTGGGGCCTTAGCTCAGCTGGGAGAGCGCATGGCTGGCAGCCATGAGGTCAGGGGTTCGATCCCCCTAGGCTCCACCAACCCACACATCCCTCACAGGACTCGAACCCCGTGAGGGATTTTTGTGGGTTATAGGACAAAACGGGGTTATAAGACAAAACGGGGGTAAATCCTAGGAAGCAGACACAGGGACGGTTCATCTGTCTTATTTTCTTGTGAGATGCTTTCAGAAAAGGGAGGCTCGCTGGAAAATGGGACGGATGAATTCTGATTCTGGATCTCGGTGATGGTGCGGGTGTCGCCCGTGTAACCCGTCACTTGGTCATCGGCAAACACCTCACAGGTGTCGCCGTAGGTGGTGTTGCCGTTTTCTATCTTGTTGGAGTTGCAGGCAAAGAGGATGCGAAAGCTATCCAGGCGCGCGGCGAGGTCAGCCTCAGTCCGAACATTCCAGCCCTGCCACATCCTGGCTGTCTTTTGGTAAGCGTCCATCTGATTTTACCTTTTCGTTCGCTGTGTTTCTTAAATTAGAGCGTTGGTTTGGGCGGTTTTTTGGAATCGTTGCTAACAGGCACCGGGGCATTCGATTCCTCAACGCCCCTGTCCCCTGTCGCGTGGCCGCTGCGCTGCTGTGAAGAAAAATGGCGGAGACCTTCCCTGTGACTAAGCCGCTCAAACAGCCGCCTCGCAATAAAGGCCAGCAGAGCAACAAGGGAGATGCTAAACAGCACATCCACCAGATAATGCTCCTTGCAAAACAGTGTGGAAAGGGAGATCAGCACGCCCAAAACGCCCACAGGGAGCAGGTGCATAATGCGTCTGGGCGATGTATCGTTAAACAGAATGATAAAAAAGATCAGCCAAATGTGGGCGTTGTGCAGACTCGGCAGGCCGTTGGAGGGTGCGTCTGCATCGTACACAAACTGCAGCAACCGGTCAAAGAACCCCGTGTGCTGTGCGTAGACATCCGGCGTCCAGGCGTGGGGCACGTCATTGGGGGCCACCAGGTAGATCAAGGCGCTGATACTGAACAGGGCGACAAGCGAGACGAAATATTTCTTTGTTAACGCCGTACCGCCGATCCAGGCAAGGTAAAATGGCGCGAAGATTACCACCAGATAGGCCATCAGATAAAAGATGATGAAGAACGGAATGAGGGGAATGGCCGCATCGAGCGCAGTGCCAAAATTATGGTGCGGGACATTCTCGGTTAACAGACGCGTGCCGCCATAGCAAAGTAACTGGCCCACAAACATCACCGCAGTGATAATCATCGGCCAGAACAGATAACGTGAGGTAAAGGCGCGCCTGTCGTCCCTGGTTGCAAGTCGCCTGCTGGCGAATCGGTAGATGACGAGAGCGGCCAGTGTGAGCAGCAGCAGGAGTAGTCCTATGTCTGCAATCAATGTGGAGCCTGAACCTGTCTTCATGTTCTGACCTTGCCTCCGATTCTCAGGCCGCCCCCCAAAAGTTGCCGGGGGGTTGCGTCTTAGAAGGGCCGTCGTGTCTCCTGCGGATTGGTGTTGCTCGCCGTTTGCCAATCAATGATAGCAGAGAGAACATACGTGGCGGGAGTTGAATAGCTTCGAGCGGATACTTTTTTGCCTTCCCCTCCAGAAGCGCGCCACCAAGACGTGACCAAAGCGCCGCCGTTCCCGCAAACTGCTTGACATTCACACGCTAATTTGCTATAAAATAATCAATTGTTTTTTATATAAATCATTGGAGGAGATCCCTCACGGCAGCCCTGCGCGCAATAATTAATCGGTGCCTCCCAGAGACGGCCGACAGATGAGAAAATACAATGCACTGCTCTCAGTGGTTCTGGTGGCAATCTTTCTGATTCACGCCATTTTAAGCGGGTTCGTCCTGTACGGTGTAATCAGGGACGCAGGCAAGCTCCTCGCATGGGTCGGATGCTGGCTGGTTGTTCTCCACGCAGTATTCGGTGTGGTTCTTACGATCCAGACCATAAAGAGCCGCTCGGCGTCTGGTAAAGGGTATCTGCGCCAAAACGCGCTTTTCTGGACGCGGCGGATCAGCGGCGTGTGCATCCTCGTTTTGGCCTTCTTCCACTTTGGCCTCTATGGCACGATGGTCGATGACAAATATGTCCTGTTTGAGTTTACGGCCCTGCGGCTTTTAACGCAGCTGCTCTTGTCTGCCGCGTTATTTACACACATCTTTGTTAATGTCCGTCCC
>JAISMZ010000137.1 GCA_031276475.1 Coriobacteriales bacterium | reverse complement strand
TGTCACACCTCCCCCTGTCACACCTCCCCCTGTCACATCACTGCCAAAACTTGCGAGTATCGGCAAGAGCCGTGCCAGCGGGCTGAAGCTGACATCGGCGACGATCAGATTGAAGGGCGCGTCAACATCTGCCGGATGCAGCTTGGAGATATTGCAGCGCTCGCGGAGAACGACACGCGGGTCTTGGCGCAGCTGATAGTCAAACTGCCCGTAGCCTACGTCAACGGCCACCACCTGGACAGCACCGGATTTGAGCAGACAGTCGCTGAAGCCACCGGTTGAGGCACCGACGTCCAGACAGCGGCGGCCTTTCACCTGGTATTCAAAATCTGCTAGAGCACCAGCAAGTTTATCGCCGCCACGCGAGACAAAGAGCCGCGGCTGAGTGACGCTCAGAGGCAGATCGGATGAAAGCCGCTGTCCCGGTTGACTGAGCACCCTATCGCCACTGCGCACGCAGCCGGCCAGACAGGCGCGTGCGGCCTCGCCGGCGCTGGCAAAGAAGCCGCGCTCTACCAGCAGCTCGTCAAGACGCGGTTTTGCGGGACTCAAGCTGCCTCCCCAGCTCCCCGGCAATCCGCTCGGCAATCTGATCGGCGCTCAATCCCAGCTCGGCAAACAGGGTCTTCGTAGCGCCGTGTGGGACAAAGGCGTCGGGCAGGCCAAGCCGCAGGATCCGCAGACGGCCATCGCCGGTTCCAATCGCCGCCTCAGCTGCGGCTCCAGAAACAACATCGCCAGTCGCCACGGCCCCAACCACGCCAGCAGCGGCAGCATCGCCACTCGCTGCCGCTCCCGTCGTCGCAATGTCGCCAGTCGCCGCCGCCTCCCTCACCGCAACATCGCCGGCTCCAGCCGCGCCTCCCGCCGCCCCAAACCACTCGGGATGCCCGGCGACCGCCTCCAACACGGCGGAGCCAAAACCCCCATTAACCACGCCATCTTCTACAGTTACCACCAGTCCTGTCGCGCAGGCGGCGGCAACGGCATTCTCGTCCAGCGGCTTGACCCAGAGCATGTTGTAAACCAACGCCTCGATGCCGCACTGTTCAAGCAGCGCCGCCGCCTCCAGGGCAACACTGACAAAGCGCCCGACGGCCAAAATAGCCACATCCCGACCATCGCGCAGGCGGCGGGCAACGCCCATCGGCAGCAGCTCGGGCGGCCGCTCCAAGCTGGCGTTCGTCGGTGCCGTACCCCGCGGATAGCGCAGGGCCACCGGCCCGTCGCCGAGCGCCAGAGCCGTGTGCAGGCAATCGGCGATATCGTCGGCGGCAGCGGGAGCCAAAACGCGCATGCCGGGAACGCTGCGCAGATAGGCCAGGTCAAAGGCACCGTGATGCGTTGGGCCGTCCTCCCCCACCAGGCCGGCGCGGTCAACGGCAAAGACCACGTGCTGGCTTTGCTGGGCAACGTCAATCATCAGCTGGTCAAAGGCGCGCTGTAAGAAGGTCGAATATATTGCCACCACGGGCTTCTTGCCGCCCAGGGCCAGCCCCGCCGCCAGCGCCACCGCGTGCTCCTCGGCAATCCCCACGTCAAAAAAGCGCGCCGGAAAGGTTCGCCTGAACGCCGCCAGCCCGGTACCCTCCTCCATCGCCGCCGTAACCGCGACGATATCCGCGTCGGTTGTGGCCTCGGCAATCAGAGCTTTGGAGAACAACGTGGTGTAACTCTCGGTCTCGGCCTGCTCCTTTTGCAGTGCGCCCGTCTGTGGGTCAAAGCGCCCCACACCGTGAAAGACATCCGGCTGACGCTCGGCCGGCTCAAAGCCGCGGCCCTTGCGCGTGACGGTGTGCACCAGCACCGGGCCGGCGGCACTGCGCGCGATCTTAAAGGCCCGCAGCAGCGCCGCGATGTTATGCCCGTCAATCGGTCCGATGTAGCGAATACCCATGTCCTCAAAAAACATGCCGGGTACTACCAGCTTCTTAAACGAGCTCTTGGCCAGCTCGCCGGCGCGCACCAGCGCCCTGCCGGGTTGGCCGGCGCGGGAAAGCCCGCCTTCAAGGGCATCGCGGGCCGTAACATAGGGGCGGGAAACCCGCAGCTTGGCCAGGTACAGCGACATCGCGCCAACGCTGCGGGAGATGCTCATCTCGTTGTCGTTTAAGACGATGGTCAAATCGCTGCGCTCGTGGCCGATCTGGTTCAGGGCCTCAAAGGCCATGCCTCCCGAGAGCGCGGCGTCGCCAATCAGAGCAACGACGCGCTCGTCGCTGCCCCTCAGGTCGCGGGCCAGAGCCAATCCAACGGCGATGGAAAGCGAATCCGAGGCGTGGCCGGCGTCGTGGGCATCGTAGACGCTCTCATCGCGGCGGGGAAAGCCGCAGACGCCGTCATAGCTGCGCAGGCTCTCAAAGGCGTCGTTTCGCCCCGTCAGGATCTTGTGGGCATAGGCCTGATGCCCTACGTCAAACACCAGCCGGTCGCAGGAGAAGTCATACAGCAGATGCAGGGCCAGCGTCACCTCCACCGTGCCCAGCGACGCGGCCAGATGCCCGCCGTTTTTGGCGGTGACCTCAATCAGGCGGGCACGGATCTCTGCTGCCAGGCACTCCAGATCGTCCAAAGTCAGGCCGCGCAGATGCTCAGGGCTCAAGATATTTTGCAGGAAGCCCTCAGCCATTGCCTGCCTGGCTTTCTTCGGTCGCAGCTACCTCGCTTACGGGCGCCGTGGCGGTTGCGGCCGCCTCAATTGCCACAACACCCGTCTCCGCTCCCGTCGTCTGAGCCTCCCCGCCCTCTGCGGCCACCAGTTCCTCGGCGGTAAAATCGGTGCGATCGAGCTGCTCCACGCAACGCCCACCGATGCGCAGAGCCTCTTCGTAAAGATCGAGGCTCTTCTCCAACGAGACATCCTTACTGCGTACCTGCACGACAATGTCTTCCAGGCGCTGCTTGAGGCGGGTATATGAATTCTGGTCGTCCATTGTCGTTCTCCTGATCTCAGTTTGTTCTATCCTTGCCCGCAGGCGGGTCTTTCTTGGCGGGGCGGCTCCTTAATAGACGGCCGGCTGCTCAAGCTGCGGCTGCGGGCGGGGCGGCCGTTCAGATCCCGGCGCCTGGTTGGCAATCCGCCCAAGCACCCCGTTTACAAAGCGCGAGGAGTCATCCTCACCGCCAAAGCACTTGGCCAGTTCTACGGCCTCGTTAATCGCCACACTCTGCGGCACATCCTCCAGGTAAAGCATCTCAAAGATCGCCAGCCGCAGGATGTTCAGATCGACCAGCGGCATCCGCTCCAAGGCCCAGTGCTCTGAGGTCGAGGCGATCAGCGCGTCGATATCGGCGACGTTTTCCTCAACACCTTTTAGCAGCAGCCGCGTGGCGTTACAGGGCAGTCCCAGCTCAGCAATGTAGAGCTCCTCGTCGAGGATATCGGCCGTCGCCAAGCCCGTGACCTGCGACTGATAGAGTATCTGCAGGGTCTTGCGCCGAGCCTCGCTGCGCGCGTGATGGGTTCCGGTGCGGCCGGCCGCCTTTGCTGTTGCCACCTTGAGCGCTGCCTCAGGGCTGCCGGCGACGATGGCCTGCATCGGTCAAGCCGGCAAACTGAATGGCCTCGATGACGACGTTTACCTCGGATACCTGAATGCTGACCTGGCTGCTCAGGGCATCGGCCACCGCATGCCGCACCGCCGCAGCTATCTCGGGCAGCGGGTAGCCGTAAAATACCTGGAGATGCACATCAACAATAAGCCGGCCATCATCTTCGGCCAGCACCAGTACTCCGGGGCTGGGGCGCTGGGCACGCAACGCCTTAAGCACGCCCTCAGCGGTGATGGTCGACAGCCCAGCCACGCCTTCTACCTGTTGGACGGCCAACGAAATGATGGTCTCCACAACTCCAGGGGCAATGGTCAGACCCTGTCGGGCGGTATCGCTGCTGATATTGCTCATAGTTCCTCCTCAGCTTTCCAGTCCCATATGGCGCTCAAGAAAATCGGTCTGGACGTCGCCGGCAATGAAGGCCGGATTGTCCAGCAGCGCGCGATGGAAGGACGTGGTGGTCTTAATTCCTTCAATCTGCAATTCATCCAAGCCCCTGCGGGCGCGACTCAGGCATTCTGCGCGATTGATACCCCAGACGATCAGCTTACCAACGAGTGAATCATAGGTCGACGGCACGGTGTAGCCGGCAAAGAGCGGGGTGTCCAGCCGCAAGCCAGGGCCGCCGGGCAGATGCAGGGCACTGACGGTACCGGGCTGTGGCCAGAAGTTGTGCTCGGGATCCTCGGCATTGATCCTAAACTCGATGGCGTGTCCCCAGGGTTCAAGCGGCACTCGGTCAAGAAAGCTGATAGGCTCACCAGCGGCGATACGGATCTGCTCCTTGATGATGTCAACGCCGGTGATCTGCTCGGTCACGGGATGTTCCACCTGCACACGGGTGTTCATCTCCATAAAATAATAACTGCCGTCGGCATCGAGCAGAAACTCCACGGTGCCGGCGTTGATATAGCCCACCTCGCGCACGGCTTCCAAAGCCGAGGCCGCCATCTGCTCGCGCAGCTGCGGCAACAGCGCCGGCGAGGGTGCCTCCTCAAGGAGCTTTTGGTGACGGCGCTGAACCGAGCAGTCGCGCTCGCAGAGGTGGACGGCATTGCCCTGCGTGTCGGCCAGCACCTGAATCTCTATGTGGCGAGGTTGGGCAATCAGCTTCTCCAGATAGACCTCGTCGTTGCCAAAGGCTACGGCGGCCTCGGCGCGGGCGGCGTTAAAGGCCGACTCCAGCTCATCGGCAGTAAAGGCGCTGCGCATACCGCGGCCGCCGCCGCCAGCCGAGGCCTTTATCAGCACGGGATAGCCCACCGCCTCGGCAAAATCGCGGGCCGCCGCCGCGCTGGATACCGGGCCGTCGGAGCCGGGTATCGTCGGCACGCCGATTCGCTTCATCGTCTCGCGGGCCACGCTCTTGTCACCCATCTGCTCGATGGCCTCAGGCGGTGGCCCTATCCAAACCAGACCGTTATCCTCCACCGCGCGCACAAAGGCGGCGTTCTCGGCCAAAAAGCCGTAGCCGGGATGTATCGCCTCGGCACCGCGCGAGGTAGCCGCCCCAATCAGCGCGGCAAAGTTGAGATAGGACTGCGCCGAGGGCGCAGGGCCAATGCAGACCGTCTCGTCGGCCAGACGCACGGCCAGGCTGTCGCGATCGGCATCGGAATAGACCACCACGGAGCGCACCCCCAACTCGCGACAGGCCCGCACGATGCGCACGGCGACCTCGCCGCGGTTGGCTATCAGGATCTTGGCAAACATCGCGCGGCCCCGAGCCTAGGCTACCGTGTCGGCGACGGGACTGGGGCTGTCCACCACCGGCTCGAGGTAGAAAAGCACCGTACCGTACTCCACGGGCTGGGCGTTTTCCACGCAGACCTCACGGATCAGCCCCATCTGCTCGGCAGCGATCTCGTTCATCAGTTTCATCGCCTCAACGATGCACAGTGCCTGGCCGGCCAAGACCTCGTCGCCGACCTGCACATAGGGCGGTTTGTCGGGCGCCGGCGCGGCATAAAAGGTGCCGACCATCGGTGCGATTACCGGCAGCCAGTTGGAGGGGCGCTCCTCAAGCGGCTCGGCGGGCAGGCTTGTGGAGGAGTCCGGGACGCTTTGCACCGTGGCCTGCGCGCCTCCCGCCGCACCCACGCCGGTCGCGACCACGGTTGCCGCGTCCGCCTCCACAACTGAACCCGCGCCGCGCACGGTTATCTTGGTGCCGGCTTCCTCAACAGTCACCTCGCTGACGCCGCTGTCTTCAACGACGCGAATCAGCTCGCGGATCTGATTGATGTCCACGACTTGCTCCTCCTTAGTTTCCGCGGCCTCCTCATCCATTAGGAATGCGGTCTTGGCCGACGTGATGTGTTTGGAAAGATAGGTGCGGGCCTCGTTGGGGAAAAGCGCCCACATCAGCACGTCCTCTTCGCTGCGAGCCAGATCGCCCGCCTCGGCCGCGACCTCGTCATAAGAGGTCGTGACCAGCGAGGATGGCGCCGTCTCGCTGTCCAGCGGCTCGCGCTTGCCCAATACCCGCTGGACGATGTCTTTGTCCAGAGGGCCGGGGGCCTTGCCGTAAAGCCCGGTCAGGTAATCCTTCATCTCGGTTGAGACCACGCTCCCGCGCTTGCCGGTGTGCACGGTAAAGACCGCCTGGGTGCCCACGATCTGCGACATCGGCGTTACCAGCGGCGGGTAACCGACCTCGGCGCGCACCCGCGGTATCTCCTCCATCACGTCGGGCAGCCGGTCGGAGGCATGCTGCACCTCCAGCTGGCTGACCAGGTTGCTCATCATCCCGCCCGGCACCTGGTGGCTGTAGACCTGCATGTGGATAAGAGAGGTGACGCCGCGCTTGTAGCTGCCGCGCTGGCGGACGTCCTCCCAGTACTTGCTGATCTCAAAGAGCAGGTCGAGATCCAACCCGGTGTCGTAGCCGCTCTCCTTGAGGGCCGCGACGATCATCTCCACCGCCGGCTGGGAGTTGCCAAAGGCCAGCGGAGCCGACGCGGTATCGACGATTGCCGCCCCCGCCTCAGCCGCCTTGAGGTAGTTGGCCGGTGCCATGCCGCCCACGTAATGGCAGTGCACGTGAATCGGCAGACCGACCTGCTCGCGCAAGGCCTTGACCATCCGCTCGGTGCGATACGGCGTGAGCATCCCAGCCATGTCCTTAATACAGATTGACTGCGCGCCTAAGGCCTTCAGCTCCAGAGAGTAGTCGATGTAGCTATCGAGGGTGTGCACGGGGCTCATCGTGTAGGAAAGCGCGCCTTCAAAGTGGGCGCCGGCCTCGGTGATGGCGCGGGCGCAGTCATAGACGTTGCGGATGTCGTTAAGGGCGTCAAAGACGCGAAAGACGTCGATGCCGTTGCGATACGAGGCCTTTACAAAGCGCTCGACGATCTCGCGCGAATAGTGGTGGTAACCCACCAGGTTCTGACCGCGCAAAAGCATCGCCAGCGGCGTGTTGGGACAGTGCTTCTTAATCGCCCGCAACCGCTCCCAGGGGTTTTCATCCAAAAACCGCAGGCAGGTGTCAAAGGTCGCGCCGCCCCAGGCCTCTATCGCCCAGTAACCCACCTGATCCATCTTGTTCAGTATCGGCAGCATGTCGCCGATGCCCATACGCGTCGCCCAAAGCGACTGATGCGCGTCACGGATGGTGGTATCCATGATATGTAAGGTTCTCATAGCACCTCCCTATTCTGATTTTAAGACTGCCGCAATTAGGGAGGCACCGATAAAATCATTGCACGCCAGCTTCCGGCCAGGTAGCACTAAATCGAGGGCAAACGGAGTCACTGCGCAGCAACCCGATGCACGCCCACGATTTAGTGCTACCTGACTCGAAATCTGACGTACAAGCATTTATCGGTGCCTCCCTAGACTCGCGTGATATAGCGGCCGTCGCGCGTGTCGATCTTTAATACGTCGCCGGTGTTAACGAACATCGGTACCTGCACAACAGCAGCGGTTTCCAGCGTTGCCGCCTTAGTGCCGCCTTGAACGGTGTCGCCCTTAAACCCGGGCTCCGTCTCGGTTACCTCCAACTCAACAAACATCGGTGGCTCAACACCGATCAGCTCGTCACCGGCGTATTGCAAGGTGGCGGTCTCGTTGTCCTTTAGCCATTTGGCAGCGTCTCCTACCACCGCCGCGTCCAGCGCCACCTGCTCATAGGACTCGTTGTCCATAAAATTATATTCGTCGCCATCTTTGTAGAGAAACTGCATCTCACGGGTCTCCAGACGCACTTCTTCAAACTTCTCGCCCGAGCGAAAGGTTAAGTCGTTAACCCGCCCGCTGCGAATATCGCGAACCTTTGTGCGCACAAAAGCGCCGCCTTTTCCGGGCTTAACGTGCTGGAACTCAATGATCACGTTAGGCTTGCCGTCTATCAGAATAGCCTTGCCGTTCTTAAAATCAGCTGTGGAGATAGCCACGGGTTTCCCTTCTCACAATACGGTGCCCTGCTGATTATAGCGCAATCGTGCCCACCGCAGCGCGCAGGGGGCAGGCGGCACAACCGCGACTGGGTGCGGCGGGATGCGGCATGGTCAGACAAAAAAGAAGCAGTAGTGATTGGTGTCGGCGGAGGGATTTGACGCGATTTGCCCTACGGGCAAATCGCCCCTGCTCGCTCGCATCCGCTCGCTCGCGAGCTCGGCTACAAACGTGCCACTGGCACGTTTGCTTGACGCCTCGCCCCTTGTCAGGCTTCAAATCCCACCGGGATAGTTTATTGTTAAGTGATTGGTGTCGGCGGAGGGATTTGAACCCTCACGTCCATTCGGACACTAGCCCCTCAAGCTAGCGCGTCTGCCGTTCCGCCACGCCGACACGGAAAATCTGCGGTTGAACTGCGGGTCGCACATTGAGACAGCCACCGGGCTTCTCCGCAGCGAAGACTCAGGAAACATTGATTGAGCCTTGGGGATAGATGATCATCAAGGCGAGAACGGAAAGGATGAAGACGACCGCTGAGACGATGGTGATGCGATCGAGGTTCTTCTCAATGATACTCGTTCCGGTACTGCCGCCGTAAACCTGACCGGCGATGATGTCGGACAGACCGGTGCCTTTGCTGGAATGAAAGAGTATTGAGACCACCATGACGATGGCCGAGAGCAACCAGACTATTAACACAAAGACCAGCAATATTTCCACAATCGGCTCCTTGAGAGATCAGTATCGCTAAAAGTACAGAAAAGTATTGTAGCGCAATTAAAAAAAACGTGCCAGCAGCTCTCGGCGGCTGGACGCTATAGCCCGCCCCGGCCGCGTTCCTTCAGGGTGCGCTCCAGCTCGCGGCGACTGTCTCGCTCAGCAATCGACTTGCGTTTATCATAGGAATGCTTGCCACGGGCCAGCGCGAGCTCCACTTTAACCAGCCCACGTTCGCAGAAGTACAGCGACAGTGGCACGCAGGTCAGTCCGGCCTGAGCAGTCTTCTCGCCCAGATAACGAATCTGCTTGCGGTGCAGCAGCAGCTTGCGCATCCGGTCGGGTTCAAGATTAAAGCGGTTGCCGTGACTGTAGGGACGAATATTCAAGCCGTGTAGCCAGGCCTCGCCGCGGCGAATCAGCACGAAGGTGTCGGTCAGTTGGCCACCGCCCTCACGCAACGAGCGAACCTCGGTGCCACTGAGGGCGATGCCCGCCTCAAAGGTTTCCAGGATCTCATAGTCGTGGCGCGCCTTGCGGTTTTGGGCGATTCGCTGAAATT
>JAISMZ010000038.1 GCA_031276475.1 Coriobacteriales bacterium | reverse complement strand
CGTAAGACGTGCCGATTTCGTGGCGAATCGCGAGCGTGGCCTCTATTCCGTCCAACCCAGGCATCTTGTGGTCCATGAAGATGACATCGTACTTGGGAACGACTCCGTACCCCTCGCCTATCGCCGTCACGCGTTCGATGGCTTCCACGGCAGCCAGCTTGCCGGCGGCGTTGCCGTCGTGACCCTCGGCGTCGGGAGCTTCAACGTGCACAAAGACCAGATCCTGCTCGCCCAGCACGCTGAGCGCGGCACGCGCCTGGGCGGCATAATCGTTATCCGGACCGTCGGTGACCCCTGCAAAATGGTAGTTCTTGATGTCCGCCAGGCGAGCGATGCCGTTGAGCAAATCGACGCCGCTGATCATCCCGGCCGTCTTGCCATAGGTCGCATAAAACGACGTCATGCCGTCAGGGCGCTGCCCGGGCCAAAAGATGAACACCTCGTTGGCAGGCATCTGACCGGCCGCGATGCGCCGGGCATTGGTTGGGCTGGCCGCCAGCACGGCGCGGGCGCGGGTGCGATAGTTCTCTATCAGCGCCGCCTCAGGGCCGCTCGAAGGGTAGTTGGCAATCGGCTCATCGGTCATATTGTGAGCCGGTGTAAACTCCGATTGCATCAGACCGGGGCGCCCTTTAACCACCAGAATACCACGAAAACCAACGCCGGCGTGCAGCGTGAAAGTCTCGTCGTTTAACACTGCGGCCAGCTCAGCAATCAGGGCGTGGCCGTCGGTGTTGGAGATGTTGTCAGTGGAGTAGCTAACCATGATCCCCTGCTCGCTGACGTGCGTCAGGTTCAGGCGCAGGGCGATTTCGTCGGGAGCCAGACGAATATCCAGCGCCAGACCCTCCAAGGCGCCGCGACCGATGGGGTAGCTGGCCGGATCAAAGCCGCAGATTGAGGTACAGGCGATGTTTGAGGACGGCTCCAGCCCGTCGGGGACGTTTTTCGCCAGGCCGACCAGGCCGCTGGCGGCAAGCGCGTCAAGGTGCGGCGTGGCGGCGGCTTCCAGCGTGGTGCGCCCACCATGCTCGGCCAACGGCTCGCCGGAGGCACCGTCCAAAATCACTACAGCATACTTCATTTGCAGAAAACTCCCAATTCTCGCTCCGATCATTATCCAAATGCTCTATAATCTTAGAGATGTTGCAACTTCCTGATTATACCAACACCTTCCTGGATACGCGCGGAGCGGTTTCCGGATTGTCTTTTTCTGAGGTCATCCTCGAAGGAATAGCCCCCGGCGGCGGTCTGTTTGTGCCCTCTGAGATCCCCCATCTGGAGGCGGACGCGCTCGCCGCACTGACCACCCTCCCCTATCCGCAGCTGGCCGCCTGGGTCTATGGCCTCTTTGGCGTTGACCTGCCGCAGGCGCAGGTCGCAGAGCTGATGCAACGAGCCTACGGAGATGCCTTTGACGATGCGGCCATCGCGCCTTTGCACACTGTCGCGCCCAAAACGCACGTCCTGGAGCTTTGGCACGGGCCAACTTCGGCCTTTAAGGATATGGCGCTGCAATGTCTGCCGCTGTTCTTCTCGGCAGCGATTGAGAGATGGCGGGAGGAGACCGACTACCTGATCCTGGTAGCCACCTCCGGCGACACCGGCAAGGCAGCTCTGGAAGGCTTCGCCGATCGACCTCATGTTAATATAATAGTATTTTACCCCGACGGCGGCGTCAGCGACATCCAGCGCCTGCAGATGGTCAGCCAACGCGGTGCCAACGTGGGCGTCTTTGGATTGCGTGGCAGCTTTGATGACTGCCAGACCGCCGTCAAGCAGGTCTTTGCCAACACGGCCTTTAACGCCCGCCTGGCAGATCAGTACGGGCTAAAGCTGTCCAGCGCCAACTCCATCAATTGGGGACGGCTGCTGCCCCAGATCGTCTATTACTTCTCGGCATACCTGCAATTAGTATCCACTGGCGAGATTGCCGCGGGCGAAAGCATCGATGTCTGCGTGCCCACGGGCAACTTTGGCAACATCCTCGCCGCCTGGTACGCGCGTGCCGTCGGCGTGCCCATCGAGCGCCTGCTTTGCGCCAGTAATGACAACCGGGTACTGGCCGATTTTATCAACAGCGGCACGTATGACATCTCCGAGCGGGACTTCGTGCTCACGCCGTCGCCGTCGATGGACATCCTGGTCTCCTCCAATTTGGAGCGCCAGCTGTTTGAGCTCTGCCAACGCGACGCGACGCGCATCCGCGCGTGGATGAACGACCTGCGCGAGCAGCGGCACTTTCGCGTTGACCGGCAGACCTTTGCCGCGCTGCGCGAGTGTTTTGCCGCCGATTGGGTGGGCGCCGACGAGTCGCTGCAAACGATCCGTGAGGTCTTTGAGCGCTACGGCTATCTGCTCGACCCGCATTCCGCCGTCGGTTGGAAGGTCGCCGAGCGCCTGCGCTGCGCGAATCCGGTGGTTGTTGTCTCCACAGCACACTGGGCAAAGTTCGCGGCCGACGTCTACCGGGCCCTAAACGGCATAGCCGCCGGCGCGGCGCTGCCCAAAGACATCGCCGCACTCGGGGGCCTGGGGATCACCACCCATCTGGCGGAGAACTATCCGCAGGCCGGCCCCGTGCCATCAGGCCTTGCCAATCTGGCCCACGCGCCAGAGCGCTTTAACGAGGTGGTGGAGGGCAGTGCCGATGCGGTTCAGCGCTCGATTAAAGAATGGCTCGCGCGAGGTGGTTGCATCGCGCAGGGCGCCCGGCCCGTGACTCAGTGAAAGCGTCCCCTGGCTTTCAGACGCCCACAGGAAAACGGCGCTCGGCTCGTGGCTCAAGGGAAGTTCCCGGCGTTCGCAAG